>CAYMGC010000060.1:2347-10202 GCA_964389885.1 uncultured Erysipelotrichaceae bacterium
AGACTATTGGTGACAGGATATAAGCCATCAAATTTATCAAAATCCAATTCATACTTCATAGCACTTGGAACATATAACAAAGGCTTCACATGACTTAAGATGGTAAAAGCATCTAAAAAGCGTTGCAAATAACGTAAACCTGTTTCTTTTGAATTCAGTTCAAAACTCAATACAGGTAATGCTTGGCCGATGTAATCTTTAATAGCCAAATAAAAAGTATGAGCTTCCTGTTCTGGAATGGTATCTTGACCTAGATAATCGTGCTTGAGTACCAATAGTTGCTTGTTTTGAAGCGCGGCATCCGCTTTGGCTTTAAATCCCGCAATTGGACCATTCGAAGTACTAGCAGGAATCACCACGCATTGGGTTTCTTGGCTACTTGATTCCACTATTTCTGACTTTTCTTCTTGGGCTATCCAAATAGCAGATAGATTATCATTTTGATTGGTTTGATCTAAAGTTAAAATTCCCTCTTCATTGGCTTGATAAACTTGTCCTTGAAGTTGGATTCGACCATTTTGAAACAACGCACCCGTTTGTGGATTGTAGTAACGTCCCTCAATAAGGCCTGTTCTTGGTCTTCCATGAACATCGAATAAGAACGTTACCCCATAAATGGTTTGTAGACCACTTAAGGGCTGGCCATCTTGGTAGTAGCATCCTTCATTCCAACCCGTAAAGGATTGGATTTCTTCGCTTTCTTCCTCTTCCCAATACGAGGAATCAAAGATCAGAGGTCCTACAGCTTCTACAGTTTCCTCTTGTTCTTGAAAAGAAGACTCTTCTGGCATAGATTCTTGCGCAAAACTTAAGAAGGGATGACTTACTGAAGCGCAACCCATCAAGGCCACAAGGAGAGCTTGGATCGTTCTTTTAAAATACATATCGTTTTTGGAGTCAATTCCATAAATTTCATTTTAAAAAGCATCTTTTAAGAAATTATTTCTTTTTATACTTTTAGTTTCTAGGGAACAGACTGTCTACTCCTTTCCGTTGCTTTGCGTTTCTACCTAAGATATTGTTTCTTTGGTAATGCATAACGTTTCTTATTTTACCGAATCAAGAAGTTTTTTTATACCTTTTTCGGCTATTTCTCGTCATTTATTCAATTTTCAAGAACAAAATTTTCTTTTTGTTAAATAACTCTATACAACTAAAAAAGATGAAGCCAAAACTGGCTTCATCTTTAAGCGTTTAAATATGAGTTACTGTTTGGTCCCAATTGTATTGACTGCGCATATCCGCAATTACAACGTCTTGAACCCCCCAAGCTCCTCCTACGAGAGATTTAAATTGCTGAGATAAGCGATTTAAAAGAGTATCCGTAGAAAAAATTTTAGCTGTGGGAGCCGTGGTAGTGGCTGTTTGGGTATTAGGAACATTGGCTTCTTCACTAGGTGTTTGCCCTTGAACAGCCGGAGTCGTTGGCTCCACTACATCAGGGGTTGGTGTTTCCTCTGGAGGTGTAATAGGTGGATTGGTTACCGTAGGCTGATCAGGGGTAATAGAAGGAGTCGTTGTGGCTTCTCCTGGAGTAGGAGTTGGGGTCGGTTGTTCTTCGACGCTTGGAGTAGTCACATCTGGGGTAGTTGTATCTGGTGGAGTAATGACTTCACTTGGGGGAGTAGTCGGCGTTTCGGAAGGAATGGTTACATTTGGAGTTGTGGTGACATCTGGCGTAGAAGTGGTCGTTGATTCTTCCGAGACAGTTTTGGCCTCGCAAGCAAAACCATTTAATTCCATACCATTTGGGCAAGAACAAGCTCCATTGTCAAAGGAACCTCCGGAACCTACACAAGCACTTCTTGCAGCCGAAAGTTCATCCGATGGGAAAGATGTACCTGCTTGGTAAGCAGAGCTTGCATCTCCACGGCTCGCAAATTCTGCTTTAATCAATCCGCCATTATAATCCACAATGCCATCTGGACGATCAATTGCGTGATAGTTGCCATTGGCAGCTAAGAAGTCGAGCATGTAACGATTAATGTGGAAAGCTGGGGCTGCTTCAAGTTCCGTCCATCCCATATAGTATCCTTGCATAAAATAGACGGGTAAGTAACCTGACCAAGTCGCAATCGAATATGTACTGGTATAGGCTACAGACCATTCGTCTTTCATAACACCAGCTGGAATACCATATTGAATGGCTTCTTCCTCCCAAGAGGAGGTCCCTGATTTCCCGTAAACATCATAGTTTGGATTGGCCAATACTTCGTTATAGTTTTGATACCCTCCAAAGACAACATCACGCAAAAGCGTTGACATCATATAAGCTGCCTGAGTGGAAATCAATTCATAAGTTGTAGTATTGCCGTTGATTTCGGTATTATCGGAACGACGAATAATACGACGAATACGATGGGCATTTACCCGACGTCCTTGATTGGCAAAAATAGTATAGGCTGAAGCCATTTGAGTTGGGGAAGCAAACATATCGGCTCCACCAATCGAATATTGAGGCACAAACAATTCAGCCACTTGATCATCGAAGCCAAGATCTTTACAAAACTTAATCCAATAATCCGTGCCAGTAACAGAGATCAAATCCAGCATCGCTTGAGCAGCTGGCGTATTTTTCGAAACACCGAGTGCTCGAGCAAGAGTCATTTGACCATCGTATTTTCCATCCGCATTGCGCAAGTTGGTTCCACCACCCCAATAGTCTTTAGCTTGGTCAACCACAATGTGGTTAGTAGACCAGCCTAAAATATCAAAGGTTGAGCAGTACGACAACAGAGGTTTCATGGCTGAACCTGGCTGACGCGTATTTAAGGAGTTATCTTGTTTTACCGAATCGGAATGATAATGACGACCAGGACCAACTGCAATAATTTCGCCAGTAGCATTATTAATAATAGTGGTTCCAAAATCCATCATTTCATTGGGGAAAGCAATCACTGTTCCAGTCATGATGCGATCCAATTCAGCTTGAGCACTTTGGTTCAAGGCTGTGTAAATATCCATCGGGATAATGGCAGGATCTTGACCAGAAAGTTTGGCTGCTTCCGAAATGACTTGGTCAATGTAGGCTTGATTGGGATCGATGGTAATGGTTTCACGCCAATCAAGCGCAAAGGCTAAATCCACATTTTTTTCTAAGTTATATTCTTCTTCGGTAATGTATCCGTGTTTTAACATCAATTCCAACGTGGTGTTTCGACGTTGTTGTCCCGCAGCCAAATGGTCAATGGGATCGTCTGAATCACTCGCAGTATGAATGTTGTTGAGGGGGTTATTGGTATAGGGAGCGTTGATGCTTCCTGCCAAAAAAGCCGCCTCTCCTAAGTTGAGTTGGGTGACATCTTTGTTGAAGTAATACTTAGCCGCTTTTTGAATTCCGCGCGTATTAAGCCCTGATCCAAACCAAATGCGGTTAAGGTAATATTCTAAAATGTCTTCTTTATCAATAGTTTGCTCCGCAATTAAAGCAAGATAGATTTCCTGAATTTTGAGTTTTACCTTTTCCAAAGTGGAAATACTACCATTTTCGGCTTTTAACTTTTCCTCTTGGTTTTTTGTAAAAGCGTTATCAATCATCTGCATAGTTAGAGTTGAACCACCTTGAGAAAATCCACCAGAGCGTAAGTTGGTTATTCCAGCTGCTAAAAAGCGGGGTAAGTCAAAACCATTGTGAGTAAAGTAACGCGAATCCTCAATGGCCAAAAAGGCATCAATGAGGTTTTGCGGAACTTGATCGTAGGTGATGTCGTCGCGAATTTCTGCGCCAAACTCATAAATCATATTTCCCGAATCATCGAAAATTCGCGAATTGGACAAAGTCGACAAACCATCCTTTGAAAAGCGCATGCCATCTGGATCGTTGACGATGTTGACCAAGACAAAAAACACCGAGACACATCCTACAAGAAACAAAGTCAAAATCCCAACGGCAAGCTTGTTCCAGAAATCCAGCTTACGTCTAGGCTTTTTTCCAGATCCAGCTGCAGAAGGGGATGTGGCGTTTTGTTGAGAGGCGTCTCCATTTGATATTGAGTTGGTGGAATTCGCCTGTTTTTTATTACGCATCCTTATCTTTTTTGATTTCTCCTTTCTTTAAGCTAGGGTTTAAATACAGTTTGTCAACTGCCTCTAAATAATGAATTCGTGGATAGAGTCCTTCCCTTAATACAATGCCATGTTCTTTAAACCAAGAATAAGGAATAGACTTGGCTACAATTGTTTCATGAGCTTGAATAAGGTCCATGGCATCTACTAAAAAGGTTTCTTTATGGGAAGTAAAGCGAACAATAAAAAAGCCAATCCCGCCTTGATCATGCACCATTTTTAAATGGCTGATTTGATGAGGCTGTACCAAATACTTTGGAAATAAATTTGGATTTTGAGTTTGTTTCGCCTCAAAATCAATATAATGTCCTTTATATAATCCATTGTAGTCAGTTGTAGACGGCGTACGATAATACGCTTCGGTAATCTTAGCGCGATTGCGAGTAGGATAATCCACTCGAACCACTTGAATGGGTGTAGGCTTTTTATAAATTAAGGCAGTTTTTTGATCCTTATAATACTGATTGGAAGCATTCAAATCGTCTTCAAGACTTGTTCCGCGAGAAGAATGGTTATCCAAAGGAGCTTTGGTTTCCTTTTTCTCAGAAGTGTTGATTGGACGTTGAAGCTTATTGGGATATTGAATAGAGTTTGTCACATGACACAGTATATAGAAAATTAAGGCTTGTTTCAATGAAGCAAGATTTTATCTAAGTCTTAAATATTCTCTGGAATTTTATTAAAAAAACTTTAAATAAAATAAAAAATTTATTTTGTTTTTCTTTTTACCGCAATAAGTGAGCTTGGTGTAAGATTTTGGCCTTAAAAAGGTTTTCATTCCTTTGGTTTTACCATAGTAAAACAATAATTTGTGAAATTTAATTTAATATTCACAAATGAAGCTCCGTTTATTGTACCTCGCCCAAAAGAATGGTATACTCTTGATACTGTTCCTAAAGGTTAAGGTTCTTTCTAATTAAAAGCGATCTTTTTAGACAATTGGATTTTTAGAAAGATAAAGTATAGGAATACTTGCGTAATTTTTATGCCAATCTTGACGCTAGCGGCTTGAAAAGATTTCTTTTTGAAAACGCCGAATGCGTTTACTGTATAGAAGAAAGTGGATTTTCTTTGTATGATTTAAATCACGAGTAATCCACTCTTCCAATGAAAAGGTCAGGAGGATTTTAGATATGGCCGCAAATCTTACCGCTCAGGATATTTATGATAAAGAGTTTACCGTGGATTCAAGAGGATACTCGGCAAACGAAGTCGATGCCTATCTCGATTTAGTCATTGAGGATTATCAATCCTATGAAGAACAAGCTCAAAAGCTCTCTTCAGCGCTGGTAAGTTGTGATCAAAAAATTCGAGAATTGACTGACGAGAATCAAGCCTTACGTATGGAATACAACTCTATGCAAAAAGAATTGTTGAGTTTACGCCAACAACTCCAAGGCTTCCAATCGCAAGTTCAACCCACTTCTCAAACGATTACTTCCGTCAGTGAAGTGACTGTAAATGAAGAAGGGCTAACTTTAGAAGAACGTATTGAACGCTTGGAAAGAGCGGTCTTTCAACCAGAAGGTTAAAATTTCTGCTTAAATGGATGCAGCTGCTGGCGGCTTGACCGTTAGAGGAAAGTCCATGCTCGCACAGCCTGAGATGGCTGTAGTGTTTGTGCTAGTCGAATTCATAAGGCTAGGGTGTCCTTAGGACATACGGCTGAATCAAAGCCTAAAGGCTTCGGCCCATGGCGGCGATCTTTAAAAGTGCCACAGAGACGTAGCTTTTTTGGAAACAAAAAAGGTGGAACGGGTAAACCCCTCAAGCGAGAAACCCAAATTTGGTAGGGGAACTGTCCAAAGCGAAATGAAGCAGCGGACGGATGCGAAAGCATAGATAAATTGCTGCACTTACGAAAGTAAGAACAGAACATGGCTTATGATATTTGAGCAGATCACCATCATAAGATGGTAAAGGGATGAGGACACAAACTCATCCCTTTTTTTATTTGAAGACGTAAGACCTTGCATGATAAAGCCTTTTCAAAAACTAAAAACAAAAGAGCCGCTTTCTAGCGACTCGCGGCACGACATATGGTAAGAGATTAATGAGCTTTTCCTAAGCGTGGTAAATGGTGAACTAAAATAGGAACTAAGATCATATCTAAGATGATTGTAGGAATCATATAAGTAGCTTGATAAAGAGCTGAACCAGACCAATTTAATCCATAAAAGATTACACCACTAATTAATGAAGAGAGAAACCGAATGCCACTCGTTACTAAAATTCCAGAGTAAAACCATTTCCAATTAGGGAAAAGACAAGCGAATCCATAGGCAGAAAAAGCAATCAAGTAATCGAGTAAAAATTGAACAAATCCTAATAAATACATTTGCCCTGCTACAAATTGCACTAAAACTGATAAGGCACCGGTTAAAAGGCCAAGTTTCCAACCAAGCTTGTAGCTTGCTAGAAGAAGAGCAATCGTTCCAAGACCTAAAGTTCCCCCATTGGGCATTTTAAAAAGAGGAATTACGTTGGATAAAACATCAAGGACATAAAATAAGGCCAAATACATTCCTACATAGGCTACATCTCTTGTGGTGATGGTTTTGCGTTTGGAAACCATAAAAAAAACCTCCTTAAACATAAGAAGGCGCAGTTCGTCTTGCGACTCCCTACGCTAGTACTAACTAGATCAGGTAGTAAGGGTAATCTCAGCCGGATAGGCACCCCTGTCGTGACAAACTCAGTATACTCTTCTTTACTAGAGGGAAGTGGTTAAACGCTTAATCTAAAACCGACAGAAAAATCCAAACTCTTTTTAAGAGTTTGGATTAATGAATGTCAAATATAAAATTTCCACTGGAGAATTCAGTCGAGCTTGAACATCAATACATCCAATTCCACTTGAGATCAAATACGGAAAGGCTAATTTTTGTTGGTGATTTCGATCAATTTCGATGCTTCCATCAAAAGTTTTATATCCTCCTAAAATAGGCCAATTGATTTGGGTTCCATGGGAGTTTCCTGCTAAACCATAGCTCACTTGTAAACCTACATTTTGAGCGATCAAAAAATTATCTGGAAAGTGACTCAATAGCAAATTGAATTGATCTCCTTGAAACGCGGGAACTAAAGGCGAAGGATCGGCATTGGTGTCCAATCCCCCTAGGCGAATCCCTTGATTGCTTTTATTGGCCAAAAGAACAGAGCGGTTATTCAACAATTCAACTTGAGATTTTAAATACACATCTTCCACAATGTATTGATGTGTTTCGCTGGCCTCATCTTGCTCGCCAAAGACTGCAAATTTGCCAAGGGGGGCTGGTATAGAGGAAAGCCAATCAATCATCTGTTTTTGAACTTCATCGGTCAAATTTGCATTCCAAGCAAATAAGTCTCCTCCAATTAAAAGCACATCGGGATTGAGTTTACGTACTTGTTCGAATAAAGCCGTAGCCTTATCAAGGCTAAAGTTTTCTTCACTGTATTCAATATCCGTTAAAAAAACAGCTGAAACTTGAGACATTGAGGTTGGAATGGTTTCACTACGAATTTGTTGATAAGAAACGGTAATATGCTCAGGATTATAAATAAAAGCTCGATAAAGCGTAAAATCAAATGCTATCACTAAACACGTTAAAAACGCCATGAAGCCGATCATGAGTTTGAGCCAATTTGGAAGACGCATGCAATTCCTCCTTATTTTGGACAATTCCTGTTCCCGATTATAAGACACAGAAAGCTTAATGCCAAAACGAACCAGAAAACGTTTCCGTTATCTTTGCTTCCCCTATACTTTTTCGGCTTCTTTAAAGTGGCTAAAATAAAAAAGGCAGGA
>CAYMGC010000061.1:0-2048 GCA_964389885.1 uncultured Erysipelotrichaceae bacterium
TTATCCGAAAAATTCAAATTCTAAATTTTCAAAAGGAGTAGGACTGTCTTGAGTCCAATCGGGATGCGTTTGAGACCACCCTTCTAAGTAGTTGAGATATAAACTCAATTGAAACGTTGGAACCACGGGGACTTGTAAAGCAAAGTAATCTAGAGCTTCTTGAACCGCTTGTAATCTTAAATCCACACTTGAATCCCTAAAAATATGAGCTTCAATGGTGCGAGTTAAATACATTTTTAAAGCGTACTCATAAAGCGACCGTTTTTTTTCTGGCAATTCCCCCACATCGCCATCGAGATGCAATTGTTCACGAACATTGCGTACTGCTTCATAGACTAAATACCAACACAAATCTTTACAAATTTTTTGTTCGATGCTTTCAAAGGAATCCAAAATCACCAACTCTTGGGTTTTCATCGCGCATTCTCCTTAGACCAAGGAATAAAAGGAGTGACAGAAGTCGATTCTTCTATCTTGGTGGCTTGGTCTTTAGCGTGGTGATCGTTTTGAAAATCCAAATTTCCAAAGTGATCCGGTAAATCGCTTTCCTCAAGGGTTTCAAGCTCTTCATCGCTTAATACGTCCAATGTAGCTAAGCGATTGGCTTGATGAATCATGACTTTTTCAAAAAAGTTACGCACCGTGCGACCATTGGCAAAGTTTTCATCGCGTTTATCATACAAAATTTGAAAAATCGCTTGCGCTTTCTTTTGGGCTTCTTGGGAAAGACGATATCCGTTTTTGGTCACCATTCCTTCAAAAATGGCCATTAATTCTTCAGGAACATAATCCGGAAAGTCAATAAATTTATTAAACCGAGATTTTAAGCCGGGATTGGAAGCCAAAAATTCTTTCATGGGTTGAGGATATCCCGCAACAATAACAGCTAGATCATCGCGATGATTTTCCATTTCTACAAGCAGGGTATCCACGGCCTCATAGCCAAAATCATGCTTGTCTTTACCCGCGGTTAATCCATAAGCTTCATCAATAAAAAGAACACCCCCTAAAGCAGAATTCACCACCTCTTGGGTTTTGATGGCTGTTTGTCCAACATACCCACCCACCAATTCAGAGCGATCGACTTCTACAAGTTGTCCTTGACTTAAAGCGCCTAAGGCATGATAAATTTTGGCTAAAAGACGAGCTACGGTGGTTTTTCCTGTACCCGGATTGCCAGTAAAAACCAAATGCATCGAAACCGGAATGGCTTTCATTTGTCGTTCTTTACGAATACGGCGAATTTTTAAAAGGTTGATTAAGCTTTTAACATCATCTTTTACACTTTGTAGACCGGTTAACTCATTGAGTTGAGCCAATAACTCCTCTACGCTTTCTTCTTTATCTGGCTCCTTTTCTTGAGCGTTTTTTTCATTTTGAGCCGCTTTTTCTAAGGTCAGTTTAGGATCTTCCGTATTGTGTAAATTGAGTAAATCACTTGGCTGAAAGGGAATGCTTTCTTGAAAGGAATCTTTTTCCTTGGAGAAGGATTTGAAAAAATCTGTTTTGCTTTTGGCTTTGGTGCTGGCTGCGTTTTTTTGTTGATGCATCCAATTTTCTAAAGCCAAAATGTAAATATCTCGATCGAGATCTTCTAAGGCTCCTTTGGATAAAGAGTAGGCTTGCAAATTTTCGCCAATCAAGCGAAAAATTGCAATAACTTGTTCTTGATAACTTGGCGATAAGCTTGGCTTTTTTTGATCGGCTTGTCCTGCAGCTTTTAAAAGAGTCGGAGTGAGAGTACTAAATTTGGCATCATGCAATTGCAACCGACGACTGAGTTCATTGAGATCGCTTGCCTGATAGTTGGTGCCAATAACTTGATTGATGTACTCAGCGCGCTTATCGGTAATGGGACCTGCCGATTCAGATAAATACAATAAATACGATAACATTTCGATTTGGTATTGTTTGGCAAGACTTTGTCCTAATAATTTGGAAAAAGCTGGATCCAATTGGTCAAACACATTGGCCAATTGTTGGCCAGTTTGAAAAGCGGTAATGGCATTTTGAAGCGTTGTATTCATAAAAATGCGGATTGAACACCC
>CAYMGC010000061.1:2148-4471 GCA_964389885.1 uncultured Erysipelotrichaceae bacterium
TATCTGACTTGTATACCTTGCCCTAAATATAATTTGGTCCTTATTTTTATGGATATTCGTTTACTTCGATATATCTCGAGTATGGAAAGAGATGTAAGATTCGATTCATTGTTTTACTTTTTGGTTTGAATAACTTGAGTAAAAACTCTACGAGCTTTTGGTCTTATTTTAACAGACTGTTAAAACATAAAAAAAAGGCAAAAGATTTCCCTTTGCCTTTTTTTAGCGTGTATAGAAAGCGATGCCTTCGTATTTCCAACCATCCCGCACCATTTGGGCACTTTCTTCATAAGAATAAGTAAAGTGGTGGGTTCCAGTTTGAGCTTGAGGATTGTATAAACGATAAACTGGAAGATCATTTTCGTCTTTGGAAGCATACCAAGCGATACCCTCATCCTTCCAACCAAGTTTTACTAATTCATTGACTTCTTGTTGGCTCAGAGTGTAATGATGATCCCCTGCTACAGGATTATAAACGCGATATAAAGGAACGCCAGTTTTTACATCTTCATTGTTCCAAGCCACTCCTTCATCATTCCAACCGGTGGCGATTAAATGTTTCGCCTCGGTTAAAGAGGGAGTATAGAAGTGTTCCGTAGAGGTTGGATTGTAGACACGATAAACAGGGTTTACAATGGTCGGATAACGATTATTGTTTTGACTTGGTGCTTCAGGAAGCGTAGAACTGTTTGTTTTTGTCCATTCTTGAATGGTTTGATGAACATAATTATCAATCATCACTCCACCATTGAGTTGATAATTGGAAAGACCAAAAGTATGAATGCCGATGACTTCATTATTAGCATTCAAAATGGGCGATCCACTTTGCCCAGGTTGGGTATCTACGTTATGATACATAGTCCGATCACGGGTGGGATTGTAGCTATCAAAGATACCATAGCCTTTTTTAGGAGTCAGGGTCGTGACCCGATCGCCAGCTTGATAAGGATAGCCTGCCACCATCACTTCTTGATGCATATTTTGTAAAGCATCATTGGTTAAAGACAAGATACCTGCTTTTTGACCAAGAGGGGTATCTAAAGTGATCAAACCAAAATCTTGGTCGGTAGGTTGACCATTCATCCAACTGGACGTCACATGCATATTTTTTGGGGTAACCACAACAGAACCATAGGGCAAACGACCATTGGAGTCCGAAGCTGGATAAACTTCAATGGAAGAAGCCATACCGCCATAGGTTTTATCGTAGATGCAGTGACCAGCGGTTAAAATTTGGTTCGCTGCAATGAAAAAGCCAGTTCCAATAAAGGAACGTTCCACTTTATCAGTACCAATAAAGTGAATAACGAGCTTACATAAAGCAGAATAGGGATATTCCGTAGTGTTTTCAATGGGAACGCGAGTGTCCTCTCCTAAAATGTTTTCCAAACGAATGCCATCATCATTGGTTTGAATGGTAAAATCTTCACCATACATTTCATAAGGATCCGAAGCAACAGGCGCGTAGTACGTATCGCCTTCATGAGCAAGAGCAAGGCTTGGAGAAAAGAATAAACCTGCACTTAACAAAGAGGCGCAAAGTGTTTTCCATACTTGTTTAAGATTCATATTTTAAACGCTTAATAACGCTCCTTTCTAAAATTTTTATAAACTTTTGGCAAGGATCCCTTCCGAAGAGAACCTTTAAAATCTGAATTCTTTATCTTTCAATTCAAGCACCGATTATCTTATCAGTTTTATTCCAATAAATCATCTATTCTTTGTTAAATTCTTCACTTTTCTTTCCCACTTTAGCTTAAAAAGTCAAATTAATATCTGAAAAATTGTTTCAAAATTAGTTTTTTATATGTTTTTCTTCTATTTCTATTTATTTTTTCATTTCAGGCTTAAAAAGATAAATGCAATAATTTTAACCCAATAATGACTCCTTTAAAATTTGGATCTCTTTAAGATAAATCGCTTTCAAAAGAAAATGCCGCCCTTCTCAGAGAAGACGGCATTGTTAAAAATGTTTATAAATTGTTTAGAAATCACTCGCCAATTAAGCTTTAAGAATGTTTCCAAAGCTGATCAAATGATCCCCTTGAAAACAAAGTTCACCTTGCATTCCGACTTTTAAAGCATAGTACTGAAAAGAATTAATCCAGAAAATCTTGACCCCTTGAGGGGTTTCAAAGGCTACTTCAAACAAAGGATCGCCATCGGGATTCATCTCGGGCGTTATCTCATCGTATACTCCCCGTAAAGCCGCTACAGTGGCGGGAAGTTTTTGAATGGTACTCATTCAACCACCTCTTTATTTGGCTCTTTAAATTCTACATCGATTACAGCAGGTTCTGTTTCTTCCACAACAGCAGGTTCT
>CAYMGC010000061.1:4571-10040 GCA_964389885.1 uncultured Erysipelotrichaceae bacterium
GGCGGGTTCTAGTTCTTGATTTTCGACTACTGGTTCAAGCTCTACTTTTTCTTTTACAGTCTCTTCATCCTCTTTAGTTGTCACATCACCGACATAATCAAAAGTAATTTGGCGTTTCGGAATATTGACATCCCGTACCTTAATATGAACTGGCATACCAAGCGCAAAGCGTTTTTGAGTGTTTTCCCCTGTCAAAGTCATTGTTTCCGCGTCGTAATTATAGAAGTCATCTTCCATATAGCGTAAAGGAATGAGACCTTCAATAGTATTGTCTAAGCCAACGAAAAAGCCAAAGCTGGTTACGCCGGTAATGACTCCATCGTATTCTTGCCCAACTTTATTTTCCATATATTTAGCGGCTTCTAAATCGTTGACGGTTCGTTCAATGGAGACAGCTTCTTTTTCCATTTCAGAAAGATGCAAAGAAGATTTTTCCATTTTCCGTACATCCTTTAAAAGAGTACGTTCATCGTTTTTCTTTTCCAACACATGGGAGCGTAACATACGATGAATGAGTAAATCGGGATAACGACGAATCGGGGAGGTGAAATGGCAATATTCATCCAAAGCCAAACCATAATGGCCTAAGTTTTCCTCGCTGTAGCGCGCTTTTTGCATCGAGCGTACAGCAACGGTGGACAAAATTTCTTTATCCGCTGGATCTTCTACAGAATTTAAAAACTGAGCAATGTCTTTTGGATCACAATTTTCTGGATCAATATCACACGGTACATGCAACACCCGCGCCATGGATACAAGCGATTGTAATTTTTCTGGGTCAGGGATTTCATGTACGCGGAACATTCCAGGCAATTGATTGGCGTGCAATTCATGCGCGACCGCTACGTTAGCTGCAATCATCGCTTCTTCAATCATTTGTTCACTCCATCCGCGTTCGCGAACAATGACATCCACAGGAACGCCATCTGGTCCAAGAACGAAATAAGGTTCTTTGGTTTCAAATTCAATATGACCCCGTTTTTCGGTTTGGGCCTTGAGTTGTTTGGCTAAATCGGAAAAATCACGAAGCATTTCACCAAATGGCTCATATTCGGGGGTACTTTCCGGATTGTCTAAATAGCTGTTGACTTTAGCATAGGTGCATCGACCATCCGAATGAATCACACTATCGTAAATCGAATAATCGACCATAATTCCTTCGGGATTGAATTCCATTTCACAAGTCAGCGTTAAGCGATCTACCTCGGGATTTAATGAGCAAATGCCATTGGAAAGCTCAAAAGGAAGCATAGGAACTACACGATCGGCTACATAAATGGATGTTCCGCGCTCATAGGCTTCATTATCTAAAGCTTCTCCTTCTTTGACGTAGTAGCTTACATCGGCAATATGGACATACAACTTCCAACCGCCATTGGAAAGTTTTTCTACAGAAATAGCATCGTCAAAGTCTTTGGTGGAATCGCCATCAATCGTCACCGTCATTAAATCCCGTAAATCATGCCGACCAGATATTTCGTGTTTGTGAACACGACTAGGAATGTTGGCGACTTCTTTACGGACTTGTTTGTTGAAATCCTGACGTACTTCGTTTTCAGCTAAAATAGCCGAAATATCCACCCCTGGTTCGTTTTCTTGGCCTAAAATTTCAATAATTTTAACTTGTAATGGGGAAGCATATTTTACTACCTTTACAACGGCTTTGGTTCCAGGTTGTAAATTAAATGCTTTTTTATTTACCACATCAAAAGAGGTATGAAGATCGACATCGCTACGAAATTTTAACCCCGCGCGCGTCATAATAAAGGTACCAGCAATACAAGTGATTCCACGCTCATAAATATGAACGACTTCATTGCCCTTTTTCGGATCCACTTTCACCAAAACTTCGTCTTTATCCATTAAGATGCGACTATCGCGTTTGGGAACATAGATTTTTTGATCCCGATTAATAATAGCGTAATCACTCGCTGAAATATCACGAGCGCGTCCAACGAACCATTCGGGTCCGTCAAGGAGAACATATTGTTCCCGATTGTTATAAATAAGCCGTTCGGCCTCAAGTTCATTTAAAACCACACTCAGCTCCTTCATATCGGCGCTGGTTTTGATGTGCATGGCCTTCGAAATAGCCCCTGGCGTCATCTGCTTATTGGTTTTGAGCAATTCAAGAATTTCTTCTTTCATACTGATCTCCTTTTGGCCACTTCGGCCAAGAAAAAAAGGGCATAGCGCCCCCTATTAAACTACCTGCAAAGCGATGACCAATGCGAAAAATAAGATTCCACAGCACAGCGTTAAACGGCTGATCATTTTTTCCGGTCCTCTTTCTTTAGTGACCGCAAAAAGGTTTAAGTCTCCACTTCCGGTAAATGCGGCGGACAGGCCATCGGATTTTCCGCTTTGAAGCAAAACTAGAATGATAAGAACCGCTGCGTCAAACATCAATACAACGTTCAAAATATTTTCCATAAACTTTTCTCTTTCTAGTCCTCGGTCATTATACCAAAGCTCAAAGACTCAACGCTTTGAGATGCTAAGAAAGTCCACATCATCTAGGCTTTTCACCACATGATCTGGATAAATTTGAAACTTTGGAATGTCCTCTTCATGGTGAACTCCCGTTTGGACAAGAACCGTTTGGACTTGGTTATTATACCCAAGCGCGATGTCAGTTTCTAGGTTATCTCCAATTAAAACCACATCCTCTTTTTCCAAATTGGCTTTGTGTAAAGCGGCTTCTAAAATAGGAGCATCGGGTTTACCGATTTTTGGACTTTCTTGGCTACTGGCAAATTCAAACATTCGTACAATAGCTCCATTGCCCACTTCGAAACCTTCCGGTTTAGCTAAAATCCGATCGTAGTTGGTTCCAATGAGTTTAGCCCCATTTAAAAGAAAACCAAGCGCTTTGGAATACGTTTGATAATCTGCTTTCTTATCCAATCCCACAAAGACAAAATCTGGATGATCTTCAGTAATTTCAAACCCCTCTTCCAATAGAGCTTGCCGTAACCCATTGGCTCCTACAAACCACGCTTTCTTTTGGTTTGGAAAATGTTTTTTTACATAGGCTACTGAGGCCATAGATGAATTGAAAAAATGTTCTGGTTTAATATGGTCATAACCCATATTTAGCATGTGTTGAGCATTTTCCTCAGGTGTACGCATGGAATTATTGGTTAAAAATAAATAGGGAATATTATGCTCATGTAAAAAATTGATCGCTCGAATTCCGGCTTCAATGGGCATGGTCCCTCGATACATCGTTCCATCCAAATCAAATACCATTGTTTTTGGTTTTTTAGTCATTCGAAAAATCTCCTTTAGGTTATACCTAATTCTTTATTTCTACCTTGCCTCTTTTTCTCTTCTTTTTCCTTTCGAATGCTTTAAACTTATTTTCTTAAAACAAAAAAGCTTTCACCTTTAAAAAGGTTGAAAGCTAAAAATAATAACGATTAAAAAACTTGGATTCCTCCAAAAGGTCGCACATGCAACACTTTACAAGCCCCCTCACCAAAGACTTGGTCCATTTGTGTTTGATAGCTTTCCACTAAATCGTTGGGAACGAAGGCTAAAATTGTTCCAGCAAAGCCACCTCCATGAACTCGGTGGGCACCTTGATCTTGTAAAAGATGTTCACTTAAAGCTAAGGCTAAAGAGAGCGCTTGGTGTTTAGGAGCCTTGGGAGTATAGACATTTTGTAAGTATTTAAAAGAGGAATTGCCCGAAGCCATAATTTCTTTTTCAAAAGCGATTAAGTCTTCATTTTTTAAAGCTTCTACCGCTTTTTCAACGCGTTTATTTTCTTCAAAAACATGAAAGGCACGTAAAAGGGCGCGATCATTTTTAATCTCTTTGCGTAAGATGGGCAATTGTTCATAAAATTGTTGTTCATTTACTTCTCGCAATACATCTTGACCAAAATACTCATCAATAACTTGAAGTTCAAAGGGAATATCAGCATAGTCTTGGACTAATTCGGCATGGGAGGCATGTACATCGGTAATACAAAGAGCGGTATTAAAATCGGCAAAGTTTACCTCTACTCGTTCCATAAACGGATCAGTTTTATTTTGAAAATCAATATGGATTAATCCACCTACCGAACAAGCCGATTGATCCATTAATCCACATGGTTTTCCAAAGTATACGTTTTCGGCAAATTGCCCAATCCGTCCAATTTCTACGGGATCGAGTAACCCTTCATTATATAAATTGGAAAAGATATTTCCAATGAGTACTTCAAAGGCAGCGGAAGAGGAAAGCCCACTGCCTTGCAACACTTCACTCGTAATAAAGGCGTCAAAGCCTCCAATAGCATGGCCTTCGTCTTTAATTTTAAAAGCGACTCCTCGAATGAGTCCTTGGCTCGTTTCCACTTCTTTTTTATGGATGGACAAATCGGTAAGATCAATAGCGGGAATGTCATAATCATCGGACAAAACTTTCACAATACCATCTTCTCGTTTGGCTACAACAGCAATCATATCCAAATCAATAGAAGCAGCTAAAACTTTTCCCTGTTGATGATCGGTGTGATTGCCAATAATTTCACTACGGCCTGGAACCGAAATAACACAAATATCTTTATCACCATATAAACTGATAAATTTTTCGATCGCCTTTTCATAACGGGATTTTTGAATTTCTAAACGCTCACCATATAAAATTTTTAACTCCGCATCTTTATGACCGGCAATGATTTCATCTTTCAATTGGCTAGCTAACATCAACTTCTCCTTTCGCTCTTTTTAGGCGGGACAATCTTGATCTATCTTTGTTTTGATTTTAATCTGTCAAAGCACTTGGTTCAACACGTTTATAAGCGGTTCCATTCTTCTCGAAGCCTTAATTTAAAGGAGAGTAGGAGGCCTAAAATGTGTTTCTTTTAACCATCAAAAAAAGCGCCAAGTTTGACGCTTTGTGTAGTTACTCTTCGATTTTTTTCAAATCCGAAAATTTGACATCGACTTGTCGCTCATCGCCAAGAATATAAAGAGATACTTTAGCAGTACGATTGGGCTTATCAATGGATAAAATGGTTACCGTATTGCCCTTAAGCGTTCCCCCAATGACTTCAACTTTATCGCCGGGCTCATAATCAATGTGAATTTCATCTTTCGATTGTCCCAAACGCGATAAAACAGCATCAATTTCTTCTTGGGCGACAGGGAAAGGTTTAGCTCCTTTTCCAGAGGATCCAATAAACCCAGTAACTCCAGGAGTATTGCGCACGATATACCAAGCTTCATCCGTCATACGCATTTGTACAAGAATATAGCCGGAAAAGAGATTGTGGGTTTTTTTGGTTTCTTTTCCGTTTTTGTATTCCGTTTCAGTTTCTTCAGCAACGACAACTTGAAAAAGAGAATCTTCAAGACCCATAGTCTTGATACGTTTTTCCAAATTTTCTTTTACACGATTTTCTTGACCGGCATAGGTATTGACCACATACCAGTTTACATTTTCATCTGTTGTACTCATCGTTTATTTTATCTTCTT
>CAYMGC010000062.1:0-9664 GCA_964389885.1 uncultured Erysipelotrichaceae bacterium
TTTAAAAAATTTTTAGGTTAATTTTAGAAGGCTATTTTAAGGATAAATATGGAGGTGGGGAATGAAACAAGATATTTGCCCCCAATGTGGAAGTACGGATACGGTTAAAGGAAAACAATCAGGATATGGAGCGGTTGGAAAAGATACATTTTTAGGGGGGATGGGCCAACCTCTTTATCACGTTTTTTGTGCGCAGTGCGGCACACTTATTCGCTCTTACATCAAGCATCCAGAAAAATTAAAATAATTGGGACGTTTATTTCTAAAATTGAGGTAAGGAAAGTGGATCTTTCTTTTTCTTCTTTTCCATAAAAAATGGCTAGAACTTCAAAAAGACGTTCTAGCCATTTTTATAATGAGTTACTCCTTGGAAGAATCTCTTAACAAATTTTGATCTTTTATTGGTGGGGTTTGAGAAGAATTTATAATCTTAGCAGAATTTAAGCCTTGATCTGTAGAGTCGGCTTGAAGTTTGGCCTTCGCTTCTCTTTCTTCTAAGGCATCTTCATGATTTTTAAACACTGTAAAAACGATAGCTCCTACAATTACCGGAATATAATACGAGGAAAACCGCCACAATAAGAGTACAGCTCCTGTTAAGCGTCCAAACATATGTTGGAATAACATCGTAAAAAACATTTCGGTACCGCCTGTTGCTCCAGGTAAAGGAACAAAACTATTGGCCATCACCACAAAAGAGGCAAGCGCTAAAGTATCGAAAAATTGACTGGAATGTAACTTTAATCCCAAAGCCATCGCCACTACAAAGGGCAAAGCGAAATATAAGGTCAAGCGCGCTAAATTGATTAATACCATGCTTAAAATAAGTTTTTTATTTTGGGAAAGAACTTTTGTTTGTTTGGTAAAGTTAGAAACTTGACGCACCCAATTTTCAGCTTTTTCTTCTAAGTGTTGAAACCATTTAATTTTGCCCAAATAATGAAACACTTTTTCGCACAAACGAGTATAGAAATTAGGAAATAAGGCTACCGTATACAAAGCAACGATAACCACCAGATTGACCAAATACCCTGCTGCTACAATCCAAAACCAACCATTTAAATTAACATAATGGGTAAACCGTAAAATAAAAAATACGGTGACATAAATCATAAGGGTTGTTTGATAAATGACAAAGTCGGCCCATAAAAGACTCGCTCCATCCGCATAGCTAATTCCTTGTTTCTTTAATACATACGCTTGTCCAAATTGTCCTCCAGTCGAAGAGGGGGTAATTCCTGCAAAAAACGTTCCTACAAAGGCGACAATGACGCCTTCCTTTAAAGAATAGTCTTTTTTATACACTCCCCCAAGCAACTTATACCCTAGACCAATGACTACATTGATCCCTAATCCCCAAGCTAAAATGAAAAGCAACGATAAAAAATTCATTTTAGCAATGGTATCTATAATATCGGTAAAGTTATCGCGCAAGGCAAAATACATCGCCACGACCGTAACCGCCACAATAATGACGATGTTCCAAAAATATTTCTTAGTACTAGTCGTCATTCTTTAAATCCTTTTGGATGGGACCAAATTTCTTTTCCCAAGCTTCGACATAAAATTTTTTCCACATTTCCAAAACATGCTCTTTAGAGTAAAAATTAGCCAATTCGTCGCTTTTTTTGCTCCAATAGTCATATTTATTTTTTTCATTCATTAAAGACTGGAGCAACCTATAAAATCCTTCATTATCTTGAGCTGATTGGTAACAATCAAACAAAATATCACGATACAATTCGAGATCACGCGTTACCAAAGGAATTCCTAAATTGACTGCTTCCAAAATGGTCATGGGAAATAACTCATTAAAGCTCGGAATGAACAAAATGTCTGACATATTGTAAATATGAACCATGCTGTCACGCTCGACAATACCGGTAAAAATGACGTTTTCGGGAGGATTATCCATAATTTCTTTGAGTTCGTCATATCCTTCTGTCATGGCTCCAAAAGAAAAGCCACCAGCCCAAACAAACTTCGCTTCAGGCAACATCTCGGCTGTTTTCACGAAATCTTGTACTCCCTTACGCGTTTGCACTTGACCACATCCTAAAATCACAAAATCATCATCCTTCAATCCATAGCGACTTCGCCATTCATGACGATCTTCTTGACCTAAAGGATGAAAGCGTTCCTTGGAGACATAATTTGGAATATAAGTAATTTTATTTGGATCAATATGGAAACGTTCAAGATCTTTAATAAAAGAAGGATTCACCACAACGAGTTGATCGGCTGAGTCATAAAAATGAATAATATAGCTTTCGGCTAAGGGATAAAAAGCTTTGGGAATGCGCAAAGAGTCTTCTAGGGTATCAGGTAAGAAATGGCAATAAGCAATGTTGACTGCTTTTTTATTTTTCATGCGCAATAAGAAGGCGGGGTCAATGGTATGAAAATGTTGAATATCGGGATCAGAAGTCCATTTATTAATCTCAACATCAAACAAATCGGAAGCCTCTTCTCGAACTAGATTGACTTGTTCTTCATAAGCACTCCCTACTCCTTGTCCAGCCACTGCATTGGCACTTGAAAACATGGTAATGAGCAATTTTTCTTTCTCTTTCATAAATTTTCCTCCACTTCTAGAAGCTGTGATTTTTACAATCTCTTAGCGTAAATTTCTTTTTTTATTTAGACTTCTTTTAAAGACAAAAGTTACCGAAATTACCTGCTCTTTAAGATAAAGTATGATCTGTTTCAATTATATCGATGGAATGGGAGCCAATAAATTTCACCTCTATTAGAGTAGTCAAAGAATGCTCGTTTTAAGCTATCATTTTCCTTTCATTCTCAAATTTAAAATATGAACCGATTTTCTTGATATCTTCTCTTTTTCCTTAGAGGAAGAGTATCGTTTCCTTAAAGTTTTCCAATTTAAGGAAAATGATTTTTCTTTTCAACTTTATTTTTGCTCTTACTTGCTCAAATTTACCATCTCTTATCTAGATTAAGTAGGATAAATACTTATTCTTTGGAATTGAAGCCTAAGAAGGGAAAAAGAAAGCCGGCTTTCGCCGGCCCACTCAAGAAAGTTTTAAAGAAAGGGAAAATGATTCCTAAAACGAGCTTAATTTGCTCATCTGTAGTGTAGCATTGCCTAAGCTATTTCCAAGGTTTCATGCTTAAGCGATCCAAATCTCCCAAAACTCTTATGACCAAAAAAATCCTAAAAGGATAATTTTAAAAGTCATTTTTTACTAAAAAAGGTCAATTTTTTCTTTAGAACAAGGAAAAATGACCTTTTAATTTTGGATCTTTAAAAATTAGCGACCAATCGTAATAAGACCCGCTTGACTTTGCGCTTTTAGCGTTTCGATTAACTCCTCATCTGATTCTAGAACATCTTTATAGGCAATGGCTGCAAGAACCGTTGAAACACTAGATCCTGCGGTTAATAACATTCGATTGATTAATCCACGTTTTTCTAAAACTAAGAAGGCTTCTTGGGTCATGGGACTAGATACCAAATCGCACAGCAACAATAAAGAGTCTTTATTATAAATTGTGTTACAAATCGAATCGAGATTTTGACGGAATTCCATAATATTTTGGCCATCGAGGGCTAAAACACTATCATGATCCATTTCAATACCTGTGGCTAAGGCGCTGTTTAAAAGGGCAGGGCCAAAATTTCCATAACCAAATACAATTAGTTTTCTCATATTTTTTGGCAAGAACACTCATTTTACTGAGTCGCCATGCGCTCCTTTCAAATCTTCACTTGTCTCTTGAGTCTGATTGGTTTCTTGAGACACTATAGACTTTGACTTATTTTTTTTGCCTTTTTGAGCTTTGTTTTCTCGGGCTTTAGCTTGCTTTTCTTTCGTTTGTTCAAGCTTTTCTTCTCTTGCTTTTCTTGCAGCAATCCGCCGTTCTTTGCGAGAGGGATGACTACTTTTACGAGCTTGTTTCCATTCTTCCCATTTTTCATCAGCCCATTGGGCTAATTTATGGGAAACGGATAATTCTTGAGCTTGACTTCCATGCACCGTGGTAATAAAGCTGGATTTAAATAATCCACGAGCTGGGGTGATGGAACGAATATTTTTATATCGAACAAATTCGGATTCATACAAAAAGCCATCGCTTACGCTGTAGACTTCTCGATCCATCAACGCTTCTCCAATCATCGCAAAGGAGAAAATCGCTAAACCTATATAGACAATAACTTGGGACAATTGAGCTTGACTTCCGCCCGTTGTTTCTGGGTTGGTGGTGGCCATAAAAATGGCTAAGCCGATACATGCGACAAACATGGCGATATAAATCCATACCCGAACCATTCCCACTTTTACTGTTTTAGCTTCAGGATGAGTGGCTAAAAAAGTCGTCTTAGCCTTTTTGGCTTTAAAATACGCTTTCCAATTCATATAACCGGTAAAGCCACCCATTACAATGAGTAACAATGCGACAATCCAAAAAAAGAGCTCCATATTTGCACCTTTCCTAGTTATAAGGCGCTGTGCGCCTGTGTGCCTTCTTGAAGATCGCCAACAAGGCGCAGGCAAAGCCATGGAATCAAGAAAAGATTCATTAGGAAAAGCGGATTACTCGTGACGTAAGTCATGAAAGAAAATCCGCTTTTTTGCTAACGTATCCATATAGCTTAGAGATTCCCCAAAAGCCATCTTTCTTTTAGAATGAAGCAGCCGTCCATATTAAGCTTTGTTAAGCAATACGATGAGAACTTTTTTCATCACTTGTCCCCAGCGATGGCATCATCCTTTGGGATCTATCTCAAAACAATGTAGTTCTCAAAGAACTTCTTGGCTAGTCAACAACGAGCTTTACTAGCTCGTGACTTTCGTCATTATTGACGACAAGAGGGCATTCTTTCGTTTAAATGGTAGTTTACTGAAATTTGAAGGGACAAGGAGAGAAAATTGAAATTTCGAAAAATTTTTACCTTTGATGTGCGAATTGGGTAAAAAATTAGCTTAAATGGGCCTAAACCTTTTTAAGAAAAAAAGGATTTGAACGAATGGAGTCACTCGTAACAAATCCTTAAGAAATTAAAGTCTTATTTTAAAGGTTGAATTGGTGTTTCAAATAAATCTTCATCAATCAAGCGTTCTTCTTTGGCTTTTTGAGCCAATTTGGAAAATTCTAAAGCCTCCTGGCAGGCTTCATCTTCTGGATGCCCTTCTAAGGCATTTAATTTCGCTTGATCTTTATCAAGATGTGCTGATTCAGAGGAAAGAACACGTTCTTCATGATGCAAAAAAGCCTCTTCAACTTTCTCTTTTAAAGTAGCATCTTCTTTTACTTCTGCGGTATGTTTTTCAATTTTTTCTTTTTCTTCAGCAATTACATGTTCACGATGATCGATCAGTGTTTCTAGAGCTTCTTCATGAAGGTGTTTGAAAAATTCAGCCATGTTAATAGATCCGCTACTCGCTATAAAAACTTGAGTTTAATTGAGTTTTTATTTGGAAAAACCGCTTAAGTTTTTGACTTAAGACAAATTTTTGAAGTTTCCTCTTTCATGAAGCCCTTACTTCCTTTAAAAGGCTTATGATTAAAGTCAATTCTCAATTTCCTTTCCAGTTTTATAGGCTCGAGTAACCTATTCCTTTCTTTAAAGTTGACTTGCTCTTTTCCTTTTAATTAAGGTTGAGGATAAGAACTTTGTTTCTAATTGAGATAAAACAGCATTTTTATTTTAAATCATTATAATAGTGGATTAAGCATAAGTTAGGTGAGAAAGATTCGCTTCTTTCGGATCATATTTCTTATTCTAAGATCTTCTTTCATAAAAATGCGGATTGGACATCCGTGATGTATGGAAGCCGGCCCTCTCTTTCGTATCCATTCATCCGATAGGGCTTCTTTCAAGATGCGCTCGCTTGTCTTTCCATCTAAGGCTTTCAAAGAGAACCTGTCACTCTTCTTCCTGCTACAAAGCCGGTTTTCGAAACCTTATCCCAAAGTTTGAAACGAGAAGGATTTGGCAAACGTCAGCTCCCGTTTTTAAATGACAATCGATTTTATGTTGGAGCCAACCATCCCTTTTCCTTCTTCTGTTAAATCTTGGTTTTCTGTACCTGGTTTTACGATTTCGTCTAGCTCTACGAGCTTCTCTTCTTGTAGACATCTTTTCAACAAGATCTGTTCTTAATTATCTTCAGTAATTAACTCTTTTTTTGATGTGGAAGCTGAAACTTCAATAGGCTTACTTCCTGTATCAATCCCTACAGTAATTGGTTGAGTATAGATTGTTTGTATAGTAATTAGTAAACGGAGTACGTGTGATAACTTTTGCTTTATTTTCTTTAAGTAGGCCTTAAAGGTTTCCATTTTGATCTAAAACATAAAAGTAAAAAGTTAGATACCTTCGCTCATGGCAAAGGTTTTAAAGCTTGGCCTCACCGTCCCTACCCATCAGGACTTTTAAACCCAAAGCCTAGAGCAACTCGGTATAAGAAAGGTGTCTTTGGTAACGAAGTTCTCGAAGAAGGCTAGTCAACAACGGGACAAGCCCGTGACTTGAGTCATAAGGTATTGACTCACTGGACTTTACTAATTTTTAAAATAGAAAGCTATGGTAAAGAAACAAAATGGATTCTTTTTTCTCTCCTCTTAAAAAAATCAAGCAACCCGCCCATGTAGATTCATTCCTATTTTACAATGGAAGAAGATCTCTTAGACTTGTTTAAGCTTTAGTACCACATAAATACAGAAAGGGAGGTGCGGATTTTCCTCCCATGCGTCACGGGTGTCCAATCCGCATTTTTATGAAACCAGTTCATTCTCAAAATCAACCTCTCTGGTTCAAAGTGCTCAGTGGATTTCTTGGTCTTATGGCTGCTTTGGCCTCAGCTTTTTGTGTGTTTGGTTTTATGCGCCTTGATTTATTTCCTCGGCCTCTAAGCATCGCGCTGGGAGTGGTGATTGCTCTATTGATGGTCATTTTAATCGCGATGCAATTTGCGTTGACGACTTCTACTTCTTCAAAAATTGGGATTAGTCTTTTAACTCTGGTGGTCACTTTAGTTATGAGTGGCGCTAGTCTCTTTTTCTTTCAAGAAGCAGGAGCGATTCCTTCTTGGTTTTCTTCCTCTTCTTCTTTTTTAAATTCTTCTCTCTCTTCTCAATCTTTCAGTGTCTCACAAAGTCGTTTGCTTTCTAGCCAACAAATAGAGATTGGAGAAGGAACTTTAGAAGAACAATTAGAAGATGGGATGCTAAATTTTGAGGGACAAGATTCAACGCTTCCTACGACTACATCTCCGATTTATGTTCAGGATCCTCTCGATCCATCCGCTAGTACCTCGAGTGCAACAGATAATAATGTAGTCGTGGATACTCCCTTATATGTCCCAGATGGAGATGATCCCATCTACGTTGATGAACCATTGTACATTCCTCCTGAAGGAGATGACACTCTTTCGACTAGCCAGGACTCCACTTTCCACTCTTCCACTTAAAAGTCCTCATTTGTGGGACTTTTTTCTCTTTTCTTTGGAAAAAGATCTCTTATTAGGATAACTTAAAGTCAATCTATCTTTTTTAATCCTTTGGAAACGATGATTGAATGTTCTCCCTATGTCTTTCTTCTTAATTTAGAAATATGGAAACGCATTTCGAGAAGTTTGACAAGGATTGAGATGCATCCTAAGATTTTACTTAGGTATCTTTACTTTTTTAAAGCCCCTCCGTCTTCCCTAATTCATCTATCTCTTGGTCTAGGCGGATAGAAAGGAAGTTTTTTATGAACAAACGTCAGTTCATTTCCTATACTACAGGACTCGTGACCGTATTGAATTTATGGACCAGTGTCCCTGTATTAGCTAATGAGGATTCGACTAGCCTAACTCCACCCGCAGAAACCGTATCCACTCAAGATTCAAGTATCGATACACAAACAAGAGACTCTTCTTTAGATTTCTCTACCCCGACCAGTGGAGTAAGTGGACAATCTGAGGCTAATTTGGATGAAAACAAGGATGATCTAGCTTCGATTCCATCCCAACGAGAAGGATTAGAAGTTTCCACCACAGAAAATGATATTACTTTCCCTGCCAGTCAGATGTTTACCGTGGACCAAACCAATAAAAAAGTTATGTTTTCCTTTCAAGTGGAAAATGTTACCCAAGATGTCTTCATGAATTTTACTTGGACAAGCACTGAGAATGGTCCCCGCATGGATACCAAATCTCCCGTCATTTCCATCAATGGGTTGCGTCTGCCTACGAATCTTCAACAATTTCAAAGCATTGACAATACTTTGTCGGGTGATTCCACTATTTATTTTCCACTTCAAGAAATTCAATCTTGGCTTAAAAGCAATCAAGCCTCTCAAAATGATTGGAATATTAATATCGCTTTTCAAGCCATTCCTTCCAATGACCCTACTAATACGGAATTAAACGTTGAAGTGGAAGCTTATACGCAAAGTGCTACTACACAAAAAGAAAACCAAGAAGTAGTGCCAAATGAAACCTCAGAAACCGCTTCTTTTGAAGAATTTGAAGACGATTTCACCAATGATCCCAATGCGGAAGAAAGACAAGATCGTTCACAAATTGGATCGGAAATGCAAGAATACGAGCAAAAAGAACGCGCTGGAACGAGTGTTAACCCTATTACCAAACAAGAAACGCTTCAAATTGAAGTCAATCAAATCATTGAAGCCCAACTTGAAAACGATACCTATACTTCGAGTGTGCAATTTAATAATTTTCTTCCTACAGAAGTACACATTTTTATCCAAGCCACTCCCGATATTTTTACCAAAAATCAAATTACCGTTTCGATTGATGGTGAAGCTTTGGATCCAAGCGACTTTTTAATTACCCAAACCGAAGCGAGTCCTTTTAATACGTATAAAATTGAATTGTCCAATACGGCTCTTTCGAAATTGAATCCCAATTCCAAAGTGAGTGCGACCTTCAGTATTGAAAATCCAGATTTTTCACTGCTTGAAACATCAACTGAAGTAGATAATGGTCTTTATTCGACTTCCTATACTTATGAAACGGGAACTACCGGAACAGTAGCTAAACCATTTAGTGCTTCCCATCACTACGATAGTTCTAAACAAACTTGGACGGTTTCCTTGGTGTTGAACCAAGTACCGGCCTCTATGGTATTAACCTTTACCCAACAACAAGGCAGTACTCTAAAAGATCCCACGACCTTTACCCTGGATGGTACTGCTGTTTCTCCCACAGTAAAAAAGGATGGCACCACCTACACCCTTACCTTTAGTGCGAGTGATGTAGCGAAGATGAAGGAAAGTTCTAAAATTGAAGTCGTTTTTCCAGTAGACCATACCTCGGAAGTAACCGAAAAAGTGGTTATGAATGTTAACGATGGAAAATCCAACAAAGATTTTAGTGCTACTTTCCGAGTAGTAAAAAGTTCCTCGACCTCCTCTTCCACAAGTAGTTCGACCTCTTCAAGTAAAACTTCCTCGACCTCTTCGAGTAAAAGTAGTACTTCTTCGAAGAGTTCATCTACGAGTACGGTTCATACCTCAACTCAAACGGGAACCTATGCTTTAATTGGTGTTTTAGCGGCTGCAGCCGCTGCATTTGTCCTCTTTGCAGTTCTTTCCCGTAAAAGTCAAAAATCCGATCGCAAATAAAAAGAGCTAAGCCCCATTTCCACATTAGGGCTTAGCTCTTTTTCATGTTTTAAGGGAAAACTTCAT
>CAYMGC010000063.1:0-9463 GCA_964389885.1 uncultured Erysipelotrichaceae bacterium
TCTGCCACGACAGACCCAATTAATGTAAATAAGACCTCCATTTCCTGGTACACCTCCTTTCAGGTTCGAAAGGAGATCGAGAACAGACTGTTAAAGTCTAACATAAAATTATAAAAGTAAAAATCACACCAATATGTGTAAATAACATAGACGGATATATTTCATCGCAAGAAATTATTTTGAATTGAGCAAATAAAAAGCACTCTAGTCAAGACTAAGAGCACTTAGTGAATTTATGAGATTTTATTTGTCTCACTTTTGAGTAGAAGTTCACTTAATCTTTTTTTTAAAAGTGTTGTGGCTATATGACAAATTTATGAGGTTTCGATAGGAGAGGATGATTTTTGTTATACCAACCTTCAAATTTTTTGAAAATTTGTTGCGCTACTCTTTTGAAGTCCTCTATCCCTCTTTAGTCACAATAAAAAATCCTTTGCGTTATTTTTTCATCCATTAAGATTACTGTATTTTGGCAGTTTGCTATAAGTGGTTTTAGAGCTTGGTTTCAGAATTTAAAGAGATATTAGGCTTTAGGGAATAATATGAATAATATATGGAAGAAGGCGGAATCCCAAAATGAGACTCCGCCTTTTTATTAGGATTGGCAGATGAGTTTAAAGTAAGTGCGTGCGGTAAGCTTATAAATCACAATATAGACAAGCGCGAAAATTCCAAAACAAAGGCCAGTTACCATTAAAAAGATGTCATTGGAACTTTGCGTAAGAAGATTTAATATTTTTTGAATCATGGGATAGGCTAAACAAATATGCATTAAAGCTACTCCTAAGGGTAAAAAGAACAACACTAATACTTGATCGTTGATGATCTTATGAATTTGTTTTTGTTCAAGACCTACATTTTGCAAAATCGCAAAGCGCTTTTGATCCTCTAAACCTTCGCTAAGTTGCTTGTAATACATGATTAAAATAACGGCTAAAAGAAAGAGGGCAGAGAGGTAAAGGCCTACAAATAGCACTCCAGCATAAAGTGAGAACGCCTCGCTTTTGTCTAATTCTAGCGAGCTAACATTCAAGAACATCATATGGGGAAATTCTTCGTTCAAGGCTTCAGAGAGTTCTCTTCCTCGATCTAGAATAGTGCTGTTAAACAAAACAATCGCATAATTGTGGACCAACATCAGATTATGATTTGAATTGGATAGAGCACTTAAATCACCTACCACTAAGGATTCTTTTTCATCAAAAGAGACGAAAAAATCTAAGATTTCTGGTCGTGGAAGCACTTCTTGGACCACCAATTGTTCTTGGTCTGGTCCAAGGATAAGACTTCCTACTCCAAGGCTTGGAGTTAAGCTGAGTAATTCTCCAGGAGCTAAGGTGTAATGGCTATTCGTTAAGCGATTAAAGTCGTGAATATCGATAATAGGGGGAATGATACTTGTCTCTTCCCCATTTTGGATCGCCATGGTTGGAGAGCATAAAATGACTTGCGCATCGCTTGGATCGAGTTGCAATTGATTCGCTACTTTCAAAACTTTTTCTAAAAGCTCTTGGCTCGAAAGAACTCCATCTTCCGTTAATACCCCCACGCCTTGATACGAAATCTCAGACTTTTCGCTATATCCTCCCACAGTAACGACATAATCATGCGAATAACGCCCCTCCATGGAGGAATCAATTCCAGCCATTAAAGAGGTGGTCGTAGAAAGAGTCACCAAAACCATAGTCGATAAAATGGCAATGTTGGCTAGGGCCATGCTGTTTTGTTTTAAGCGATAACGCATCGTTGAAACCGAAATGAAATGGTTCGGCTTATAGTAAAACGTCTTGTTGTTTTGTAAAAGCTGGACAAGAACGGTAGAGCCAAAGGCAAACAATAAATACGTTCCTAAAATAACCAAAATTACGGCTACAAAGAAATAGCCCATCGCTTCCATAGGATCTTGAATTCCTAAAGCCAAGGCATAGCCACTGCCTAGAAAAACCAGTCCTAAAAGAGCCAAAATCCAGCGGTTTTTAATGGGGCTTTCACCAATTTGCTTGCCATGCAAAGCCTCAAGGGGATTAGAACGTAAGGTTAAAACCAACGACCAAAGGAAAATAGCTAAATAACAAATTCCAATCCAAAGAGTCGTATCTTGTAAACCTTGTTGTGAAAAATAAAAGCCAAAAGAGGGATCCATTCCCGAGACTTTTAAAATGAGCATAAATAAAATTTTATCAAGCCCAATTCCCAACACTAGACCAAGGATTAAAGTGGTGATAAATAAAATCAAAAACTGATAAATCTGAATGCGAATGAGATGGCTTTTTTCCATCCCCAAAACGGTAAACAAACCATTTTCTTGTTGGCGGTTTTTATACAAGACATTGTTGAGATAGAAAAAGAAGATGAGCGTAAAAAGCATCATGATTCTTTCTCCAAACTCCATCATTCCCATAATTCGATTTCCACCATAAATATTGGCTAAGCCAGGATTGAAGGCTAAAGAGGTAATGGAGTAAAACATGGCGGTCATAATAATCCCGCCGCCTAAAAACGGTAAAGAAATGCGATAGTTTTTCTTCAACGATTGAAGGGCTAAACTCCAATAAACATGCTTTTTCATGATCGATCCTCGTGATTGGCCATGATGGTTAGAGTATTGGAGATTTGTTCATAAAATTGTTCGCGAGTCGCCGATCCTTTATACAATTGATGAAAAATACGGCCATCTTGAATAAAGAGAACTCGATTGGCATAACTAGCGGCATTGATGGAATGGGTAACCATACAAATCGTTTGCCCTTGATGGTTGAGTAAAGAAAACAAATCCAATAACGCCGAGGAGCTTTTGGAGTCCAAAGCGCCCGTGGGTTCATCCGCTAACAAAATCTCGGGATCCACAATTAAAGCCCGAGCCACGGCGGCGCGTTGCTTTTGTCCTCCTGACACTTCATAAGGATATTTCTTTAAAATCGATTTTAAAGATAAACGTTTGGCAATTTCACCAAGTCGCTGCTCCATGACGGCGACTTTTTCATTGTTTAAGACCAAAGGCAATAAAATGTTATCTTTGAGGTTAAAGGTATCCAATAAGGAATAGTCTTGAAAGACAAAGCCTAAATGATTACGGCGATAAGTACTCAGCTGTTTAGCGGGAATTTTGGAGGCATCTTGATCTCCAATGGTAATGGTTCCCGCGGTTGGTTGATCCAAAACCGCAAGTAGGTTTAATAAGGTTGTTTTTCCTGAACCACTTTCACCCATGATGGCGACAAATTCGCCAGGTTCTACTGAAAAGGTAATGTCCCGCAATGCCTCAACTTGAACAGAGGAGAAGCGGGATTTGTAAATCTTTTGAAGATGATTTACTTCCAATAAAGGCATTGTTTGTTCCTCCTTTTGTGTCTTTAGTATAGAAAATCCTTTTCTTTTCTTACCATGGATTCTTCTTACAAGAGACCAACAACAAATCCCTGATTTCTTACCGCGTTGAAAGACCAATAGAAAACGCTTTTCATAAAAAAGTGGTGCAAACGAGAGATTCGTTTACACCACTTTATTTTTCAATGGTTATTCGTCTTCGGTATGAGAAATTTCCGCTTCTGCTTCTTGGAAAGCTTGTTGTTTTTTCTCGGCTTTGTTTTCCTCTTTAATGATTTCGTCTTCTCCATGAATCAAGAATTCAAGAAGTTGACGCGCGGCATCCTCAATGCCTTCACGATTCATCTTGTCAAAGCCAAGATGAGTGTAAATTTCACCAAGGAAGATGTTGCTGTCTTCTAAAGACTGCATCACAGTATCGATTAAAGGGTCACAAAGTTCTTGTTCTTGCATCGGACCAAAGGGATTAGCGAAATAGGTTTTGGAAAGCCCTTTTTCTTGGGTTGTTCCAAGGGCCATACGCGTTCCCGCTTTGCAAGTTTCCTTAAATTCTTCCAAAGGAAGCTGTTTGATGCCATGCGCATCTGTGTAGTTGTTGGCATAGCAGAACAAATCAATGGGATGATTTTGAGTGATAAAAGAGTAGCTTGAAGCAGGCACCACCATACGCGCATTTGGTTTTTCAGGCGCAAAGAAAACCGAACGATCCATATCTTGATAAGGCGTACCTGGATCCAAGTCATCCAAACGAATAAAGGCTCCCGTTTCGGTTCCTTGACCATAAGGAACTCCATCTTCTAAATGAATGGTTCCCATATCATCGAAGACAACTTGCACGTCTTTGATTAAGTCACGACCAACTACTTTTAAAGCTTCAATGGATTCGGATTTTCCGGCTCCAGAGTCACCCATTAAGATGACTCCTTTTTGTTTGCCATCGTTAAAGATCAAGTTCACCATGGCTCCATGGATAGGCAACCAGCCACGTTTCATCATAGCTAAGTTGTGAAGAGTCAACGCCATTTTCTTGAGATAGCCAAAGTATTCCATACGAGGATGGTCGGAAATGCGGCCTACCCAAAGATCGTTTTCTTCATCGTGATAGTATTTTGTTTCGTTGAGGTGATCTTCATTGCCATAGATCATGATCAAATCAGGTTTTCCTTCAGATTCTTCAATGGTGGCCAATTCAAAGAGGTTAACCATGGAAAGAGCCAAAGAAATATATTTTACGTTGAAGTATAAGAACAATAACAATTTACCTACTTTTAATGGTAAGCAGAACCATTCTTCTGGATTGATGGCCAACATATCCATGGGATGATATTTGGTTTCTGTAAACATTCCAGTTCTTTTTGAACTACCAGGATGTAAGATCATCGGGGTACGAATCATGACACGATCAATCATAGGAACGGAACGCAATTGTAAATAATCTTCGGCATAAAAATGTTGCACTTTGTGTACCGAGAAGCAAGCGTTCGTACCAGCTTGGACTTGGCGATATACCAAGTTCGCCCGACCACGAATTTTTTCTTCATATAAACGATAGGTGCGTAAAATCAAATCGTTAAATTCAGAATCATGACGCACTAAGGAGTTAATTCCAAAGTCAGGCGTATTGTTGGAATTCATGAATCCAAAACGGCGCAATGAACGCCAACCGTGATACAAATCTTCAATTAACTTTAAAAGCTGTTCTCGATCACGTTCAAGAGGGTTATCGGCCAATTCTTCGTAATCAAAAACAATCAGTTGGCGCAAAAATTGAACAAATTCATGAGAAGCAGTAGGTACATCCAAAGCTCCATCTTGAGTAAAGTAAGCAAAGTTTTTAGGATCCGTTTCCTTTTGAATCCGAATGAAGTAAGTCACAAACTTTTCAAAAGTCCGACTTTTCAACAAAGCTTCACGATTTTTAGGATAAGCTCGGTTGTAGTTTAAAACCACTTGACCGTTGGAGATACTAATTTTCTTAAGCATAAAAACATCCTTTCTAATTTTGGTTCACCAAGATATTTTGCAACGTAAGCATCTTTTGATTCCTCAAAAGACGATTGCGATTTATAAACAAGTGTTTATAGTAGATGATCAAAGATCTATACGCGGTTTATTTTGCCTTTTTCATTCCCAAAGATAAAGAATAGAGAATGGTTTTCTATCAAAATAGTAGGAACTTTTAAAAAAACAGTTTTCTTTTGTGTCAAATTGACTGATTTCATTTTCCAAATTCTTCTTATCTTTTTTGAGGTGAAAAAGAAAATTTCGAGTGGTTTTTAAACTTGGTATGATAGAAGAAAGTTTCTTTTTTTGTCCTTAGGGCGTTTTAAAACGTATACTCAAAAGCTAGGCATGCTTTAGAAAGGAATTTTTTATGGAATCTACCAAAAAATGGCTTGCTCTTGCGCTTTGTGCTTTGTTAGGCGTAGGTTGTACCTCCACTGCGCCCACCTCTTCTTTATCCTCTACTGAGCAAAGCAGCCAACAAGAACAAGAGGCCACTCCAACAACTAATGCTGAATTCTCGGCTTTTTTGGATCGCTTTGTTTTAGAACAATGCCAAAGCGATTACACCATTTGCCATTCCTATTTTGAAAATCCTCAAGCGTATGGCATTGATCCAGCCAAATGCAAAGTTACCCTAGGATCCTTTTTTACCGACCAAGAGGAAGTAAAGGAACTTCAAGGGTGGTTGGATGAACTTTTAGCGATGGACGATTCCGATTTAACCAAAATCAATCGTCAAATCCGTCAAGCGTTTATTCGTGAATTTCAATTGTCTTTAGACTTCAGCGATGAAAAATATGAATATTTAGGCAACATTTGGTCTTCTGATGATGGGATTCCTTCTTTATTGGTGACGTATTTTTCAGAATATCGCTTGTATTCGGCTCAAGATGTTCCCTATCTTGTTCAATTATTAGAGGACGTTCCCCGCTTTGTGGAAGAAGGCTTAGCCTTTACTCAAAAACAAATTGAAGCCAAAACGTTTTCTATCGATATGGATTCCACCTTGGAAACTTGTGAATCGGTGTTGAAAAATCAAAAGGATTCCGCCGTTACCAAAGAACTTTTAGCCGAAGTCGATGCGCTCGGATTAAGTGATAACGAAGCCAATCAAGCGAAAGAAGCCATTGAAAAAGCCTTAAATCAATCCTTTTTCCCTGCTTATGAAACGATGATCACTGGCTTAAAAGAGGTCAAAGGCCAAAACAAAGCCCTTGCTGGACTCGCTACTTTTCCCAATGGGAAAGAGTGTTATGAACTCTTATTGAAAAGTCAAGTTGGAACCGATGAAACCATTGAGGAATTGCGAGAGGAAATAAACCGCGCAATGAATGATACCACAGATGCGTATCGCCGTTTATTGCGCAACAACGAAGAGGCTATTCTTGAAGCCGAGGATCCACAAACCAAATTTACGTCCATTGCCGAAATTATGCCTTTTTTAGAGGAGCGTTATCCCGCCTTGTTCCCGGTGGTGAATACGATGGACTATGAAATTGAACCACTTTCTAACGAACAATCACAAGAAAGCATTATGGCTTACTTCTTGCGCCCTTGTGTGGATAGTACGCGTCCTTATGAAATTCGCTACAATGTGCGGGATTATGGAGATGATCCGCAAAGTGTGATGCTTTTTGACACTTTTGCCCATGAAGGGATTCCTGGTCATATGTATCAAGCGCAATACAACAAAGAACATTACGTTCACATTGCGCAATACTTCTTAGATAATCTCTCCTTTACGGAAGGCTATGCGACCTATGCCGCCAATTGTGCCTTAGAATGGATCAATTTGGACAAAGATGTTTTAGAAGCCTATCGCTTAATGACGTTTTACCCTCAGTACAATGTGCTTTTGATGGATTTACAAATTAACTATGATGGTTACTCTAAGCGTCAATTTCGGGATGTTTGGGGAGAAGGATATGAGGCCATTTACGATCAGCTCGCTCAAAATCCAGGCGTTTTCTTCTCCTATTACTATGGCAGTTTGAAAATTATGGAACTGCAAGCCATTGCCCAAGAAGCTTTGGGCAATGATTATGATGATGTGGCCTTTAACAATGCCCTTTTACAAGCAGGTGATGTAGATTTTTCCATCATTGAAGAAAACATTCAAGATTACATTGACTCGGTGCGAACAGGAAAATATACAGAAGAGAGTGTAAGCCCACGCTCTTCGGTAAAATCAAATTCTTCTAAATCTTCTTCTCAATCCTCCACTTCTTCAGTAGCGAGTTCTACCTCGAATAGCAGTGAGGATGACCTAGTGGAGGATATTGATGCTCTTGAGATGGAAGAGATGGAGGAAAACTAATCATTTTTCTTTCAAGAAAGGTTTAATGGATCCTTTATAACCATTAAAAAGCTCAGTAGCTAATAAACTGAGCTTTTTTCTTTGTTTAAAAAAGATAAAAATTAAAAATGAAATTAGTTGGTGTAAAAAGGCTAAAGCTTTCTCAAAGATTGAAGCAAATTTAAATTCTTTAGGCTATTTTTTCAATTTTTTGCCTATTAAAAAGTAGACGAATAAAGCTTTAAGTAGAAAGGAAAGCCTGATGTTTAAAGAAGAGACGACTTTGGCCCAAACCATCGCCATCACAGATAAACAAGCAAATTATGATGCGGCTTGTAAACGTCTTTTGGCTGAAAAATCGATTTTAGCTATTATTTTAAAAGCTTGTATTCCTGCTTATAAAGAAATACCTCTAGAAGAAATTGCTCAAAAGTATATTGAAGGTACTCCTCAAGTTTCAACCGTCCCCGTTTTTCCAGATCAAGAAGGAACTTTAATTAAAGGCGAATCTACAGAAGACAAATCCATTTATGAAGGGACTGTTTTTTATGATATTCGTTTTCGGGCACTTTTACCAAGTTCCAAAGAACCAATTCCTATTTTTATTAATCTTGAAACTCAAAATGATTTTTGGCCAGGCTATTCAATAATCAAGCGAGGGATTTATTATGGAGCAAGAATGCTTTCGTCCCAATATGGTCGTGAGTTTATTTCTTCCCATTATGATCAACTTAAAAAAGTTTATTCAATTTGGATTTTTCCCAGTCCCTCTAAAAAATTTGAAAATAGTTTAACCGAATTCTATATTGACCAAAAACATATAGGTGGGCAAAGAATACCTAATTTATTGGAAAAAGATTTAATGAGAATAATCTTTATTGGATTAGGAGATCCTGAAAAAGCAGAGGAAGAAAGCATTTGGCGGATGTTAGGTGTACTTTTAAGCAATCAGATAAGTGTAGAGAAAAAACGAAATATTTTGGAATTTGAATATGGACTGAAAATGACTCGCAGCTTGGAAAAAGAGGTGATGGAAGTGAGCAATCTAGGTCAAGGCATTTTTACTCAAGGACTAGAAAAGGGGCTAGCTCAAGGTCGAACAGAAGGATTAGCTCAAGGTCGAACGGAAGAACGTTTAGAAATGTTGCATAAAGTGATGAAAAAATTAAATTTCGATATTGAACAGGCCCTTCAATTTGTAGAGATTCCTCAAGATCAACAAGAGATGTATCGTGAGCTTCTAAAAGATCAAGCTTAAAACCTAAGCCCTAGAGCTGTAACATGTAACAAATAAAAAGATTTCTTTCTCTACCATATGGAGTTAATTTAATCGTTTTTTGGTTTAAGCTTTTTAGGAATAAAGGGACTGTAACCAGCCTAAGCGAGTTACAGTCCCCTCTTTTTAAGAGATCTAAGTGAGATAAAAGATCAAGTTTTTTAAGCTCCTTAAAATTCTTTACAAGATTATTCCTTAATAAATAGAGGATATATAAAGAAAAATTAGACTACTTTGAAACGGGCATAATTATTCCTCGACCTTAAATGTTTTCGGAAAGACTTTCTATATAGATAATTTTATCTATCCTTTTAAGGAAATAAGGGAAAACAAAGAAGAATCTTTATGAGCCTATATGATCCTGAAAGGATAGAAAATTGAGTGAGAAAATATTTTAAACAGTTAAATAAAAGGGGAAACAAACCATTGAGTTACAATGACTTGTAATTTAAAAAAAGAGGTGATGGAAGTGAGTAATCTAGGTCAAGGTATTTTTACTCAAGGACTAGAAAAGGGGCTAGCTCAAGGTCGAACAGAAGGATTAGCTCAAGGTCGAA
>CAYMGC010000064.1:0-9050 GCA_964389885.1 uncultured Erysipelotrichaceae bacterium
AGCGATCTTACTCTCTTGCAACAAGAGTATAAAAAGCGAAATTTATATTGGTATTCTTTACCAATGGTCAATGATCATTATTCTCTTGCAGTGACTAAAGCTGTCGCTTTAAAGTACGACTTAAAAACCGTAAGTGATTTAGTAGCCATTTCAGAACAATTAACTCTTGGAGCTCCCACACAATATTTTGAAGAAGAAGATGGGGCTCCTTTAATGTCAGAAGTTTATGGATTAACGTTTGGGAAAACACGCAACTTACCTTCTTCCGATCTAGTTGCGGCTCTTTTGCAGGAAAAAGTTGATGTTATTCCGGCCCATTTTTTAGATGGTCAATTTCAAAAAGCGGAGTTAATCCTATTAGAGGATGATTTAAAGGCTCATGAAGATTTAACGGCTGGTATTGTGATAACCAAATCCATTTTAATTACCTATCCTATCCTCAGCGATATCGCCCAAGATTTAAGCCGGAATTTACAAAGTTCTCAATTAACGATTTATCTTAAAAATATGGCCCTTGGAAACACCACTCCGCAACAAGCTGCTTTACAATTTTTAAAAGCGAAAAATCTTATTTATGAAAAGCCTCGTTAAGACCATTCGATTTCAAGTCACTTGAATATGTATAGAATCCCATAATTTTCCCATTTATGTATTCCTCCACTTAGGTGGAGGCTTTTATAAATATGGATATAAAAATTAGAAATTTAAACAAAGAAGAATTAGACTTCCAATTCTTCTTGACATTACACGATAAAACAAAAATTTTCTTCTTTTTAGTTAGGAAGAATTGAATAAGTCAAAAATTTAAAATTAAATCCTTTAAATAAAGGATTTTTTATTTTATTTTAGTTATTTTTATTCTTCTATTTTTTTCAAATACAACAGAAAAGAAAGAATTTCTTCCTTTAAAAAGAAGTGTAATTGTGGCACCGTTTACATTCCTTGTTATAATTTCACTATAAAAAGTTTGGGAAAAAGGCCGAATAATTGTGGTGTAATCTTTGGTCTTCCCAACTGAAGGAGGAAATAATGAAACACTGGCAAAAGTTTGCCTCAGCGGCCCTTGCTGGTACCATGCTTCTTGCAGGATGCGGTGGTAGCAGTGACACCGATACCGACAAATCAGGTGGAGATGGAGCCAAAGGGTCTGTTTACTACTTAAACTTCAAACCCGAAGCGGATGAAGCGTGGCAAAAAATGGCTAAACAATACACTGAAGAAAAAGGTGTAGAAGTCAAAGTCGTAACTGCAGCAAGCGGAAACTACGAAACCACTTTGATGTCTGAAATGGGCAAAAGTGGCGCTCCAACTTTATTCCAAGTGAATGGTCCTGTAGGACTCAAAAACTGGTCTGACTATGCGTATAACCTATATGATACGCCTGTATTCAACCAATTAACCAGTGATAGCTACGCTTTATACCTTGGGGATAAATCTGATAATTATGTCGCAGCTATTGCTTATGCGATTGAATCGTATGGTTTGATCGTTAATACCAAATTGCTTGAAGAATCTGGTCATACGGTTGAAGAAATTCAATCCTTTGCCGATTTGAAAAATGTAGCTACCGATATTAGCAGTCGGTCTGACGAACTTGGATTCACCGCCTTTACTTCAGCTGGTATGGATGGTTCTTCTGACTGGCGTTTTAAAACCCATTTAGCCAACTTACCTTTGTACTTTGAATACTTAGATGAAGGCGTAGATGATGCAAATGAAGTAACTGGTAAATATTTAGACAACTACCGCGACATCTTCGATCTTTATATCCAGAATTCCACCACAGCTGGTAAAGATTTAGCTGGTAAAACAGCGGATGATAGTGAACGTGAATTTACAAGTGGACAAGCTGTCTTCTATCAAAATGGTTCTTGGGAATACAGCAACTTAATCAATGCTGGCATGACTGATGATGAAATCACGATGATTCCAATTTATATTGGTGTTGGTGATGAAGCCAATCAAGGCTTAAACACTGGTACCGAAAACTATTGGGTAGTGAATAAAGAAGCCAGTGCTGATGATATTCAAGCAACCTTAGATTTCATGGATTGGCTCGTTACTTCCGATGAAGGTACTACTTTCATGGCAGATGATCTTGGCTTAACCATTCCATTTAAAGATGCCAAAGAATCGCCAAACGTGTTCGTTCAAGAGGATATTAAGCTCACAGCCAATGGAAAAACTCCTATTTCCTGGAACTTCACTACAATGCCTTCTGAAGAATGGAAAAATGGTGTAGGTTCTGCTTTGACCGCTTATGCCGCTGATCCAACGGATGCCAACTGGGAAAAAGTAAAATCTGCCTTCGTTGACAACTGGAAAACTGAAAAAGAGTTAGCAAATCAATAAGCTAGATTTTAAAAATTAAACAAGTTTTTGAGTTCATCAGCCGTTGCAGATAATGTAGAACAAATATGGAAATATTTATTCTTTTTACCTTGTCGTATAAAGAGGGATAAACGCAAGACAGTTTGGCCTCTCCCTTTACGGCATTGTATGAGAAATTTAGATAATAAGCTTTGTGAATGGTTACGAAACAAAGATGAGTCTGAATCGGTTAACCGTATGATCTGTGGTTGAAAAACCATAAATACAATCTTTAAATAGTGATTCCTTTCCGCTATTTTGAGCTACGGTGCTTGTAGAAACCTTCGATTGAACTTTGAAAACTAAATACACGGCTATTGAACCCAAAATCTTTATCTTTTAAAGATGAGATCGATCTTATGGATTAAAACGATTGGCCGTGTAGAGATAATTTTCTTTAGTTTCTTTACGACGACTTTCTAATTGGATTTTAGAAAGTCGTCGTCTCTTCTTTGGAAGACAAGGAGCAAAATAATAATTATGGAAAAGGCTCTAAAAAAATACGCCTGGATCTTTGTGCTTCCTACCTTGCTTGCATTTACCATCGGATTTATTGTTCCTTTCTTTGAAGGTCTGTATCTTTCGTTTTGTAAATTCACCACTGTAGGAAATGCTCAGTTTATCGGTTTTAGTAACTACGTTTCCGCTGTAACCGATCCCTTGTTCCTTCAAGCTACTTGGTTCACCTTGGCTGTTACGATTGTGAACATCTTAGCCATCAATGTTTTGGCTTTTGCCTTTGCGATGGTTTTAACACAGAAATTGAAGGGTACAAATTTCTTTAGAACGATCTTCTTCATGCCTAACCTAATCGGTGGTATCGTATTGGGTTACATTTGGCAGATTTTAATCAATGGTATTTTGTCTATTTGCGGACAGCCTTTACTGGCATTAAATGCTACGGCTGGTTTCTGGGGCATCATTATTTTGATGTGCTGGCAACAAATTGGTTACATGATGATCATTTACATTGCCGGTTTACAAAATGTGCCTGATGACTTAGTAGAAGCGGCTAAGATTGATGGTGCCAATGATTGGCAAATTCTTTGGAAAGTAAAAATTCCAATGATGATGCCATCCATTACAATTTGCGTATTCTTAACTCTGACCAACTCCTTAAAGTTGTTCGATCAAAACTTAGCTTTAACGAATGGTGATCCAAATCACATGACAGATATGCTTGCTTTGAACATTTACAATACGTTCTATGCCCGTGCTGGTGCAAGCTGGAAAGGCATTGGCCAAGCTAAATCTGTTATCTTCTCGATCTTCGTTATTTTGATTGGCTTCTGGCAACTCCGTGCGACAAGAAGCAAGGAGGTTCAAGCATAATGAAAAGCGGCGAAAAAATGAAGCCTACTCAGATCCTACTTTTTTGTTTGATGGTTATTTTGTCCATCCTATGGATCTATCCAGTCTTCATCATCTTGCTCAACTCCTTGAAAGTCGAAAGTGCGATTACCACAAGCACTGTCTTCAACTTTCCTGGTTCTGGTGAGTTTGCTGGCATGGCTAACTATGTCGATGCCATTAACTCTCAAGGTTTTTTGCAATCTCTTGGTTATTCCACACTGATTACCATCACTTCCGTCTTAGCAATCATTATTTGCTGCTCGATGTGCGCTTGGTATATCACTCGGGTAAAATCCAAACTGAACTCCTTCTTGTATTACTTATTTGTTTTCTCCATGGTTGTTCCTTTCCAGATGGTTATGTTTACGCTTTCTCAGACTGCTGATATGTTGAAGTTAAATACCCCTTATAATATTTGGGTAATTTATCTCGGCTTCGGGGCTGGTTTAGCCGTCTTCATGTTTGCAGGTTTTGTAAAATCCATTCCTGTGGAAATTGAAGAAGCAGCGATGATCGATGGTTGTACACCACTCCAAACTTTCTTCAAAGTCGTATTGCCGATCTTAAAACCAACAATGGTTTCCGTTACTATTTTGGAAGCGATGTGGGTATGGAATGACTATCTTTTGCCAACCTTAGTTTTGGATATTACTAAATACAAAACCATTCCTATGTTGATCCAATACTTCCGTGGAAGTTATGGAAAAGTTTCGATGGGTCCTATGATGGCATCTATTATGATGACCATTATCCCAATCGTTATCGTTTACATCTTTGGTCAAAAATACATCATCAAAGGTGTAGCGGCTGGTGCCGTTAAAGGTTAACCATCACGTGGATATCTAGTAGAGCTATTCTTTTAATATTTAGTGAGGATATTAGCTTTTGAGAGGAAATTAGCGGTAAGCTAATGGATATTTACCGAAAGGAGCGGATTTTCCTCACAAGTATCCAATCCGCTATTTTGTATGAAAGTCACAATGAAAGACATTGCCATTCATTCTGGTTGGTCTTTAGGGACGGTTTCCAATGTATTTTCCAATAAACCTGGTGTTAGCTTAAAAGCTAAAAAGGAAGTTTTAGAAACGGCCAAGCGGCTTGGGTATCAAAAAAATGAAACCGCTAGTTTACTGCGCCAAAAGCAACCGCGGGGTATCGTTCTTATTGTACGAAACGATTATTGTCCCGTTTATTGGCGTTTGGCAGTGGCTTTGAAAACCAAACTTATCGCTCAAGGATATTCTGTTCGTTTATTAAAAGTGGAATTAGGTGAAGACGAAGTTCAAAAGGCAATTCAAATCCAACAAGTTCAACCTGCCACATTATTAGTTTTCTTTGGCGCTCGACGTGATGCGTTTCGAAAAATTAATGGCCGAACCTTAGGTTCGGCCATTTCTATTGGAAGCGATATGCGTGAGTTAAACTTAGCTTGGCTCTCAAGTTATTTTTGGCCTTTTAGCGAAATGAGTCAACAAGCGACAGAATGGCTTTTCGAAGCCAATTGCCAACACATTGGAGTTTTATTGGAAGATCGCTTTTTAAGTAGCGAATTAGCTGATTTCTTTTTAGGAATTCAATATGGTTTTTACTTGCGAAATAAAATATTTCGTGCCAAGGACCAAATGGTCATCAAACCTTTTAGCTTACAAGGTGGTTATGAAGGATTTATAGAACTCAAAGCGAAAATGGCTCAATTGGATGGTCTTTTAATCTTTAGCTCTTTACAAGCGGCTGGAGTATTGCGAGCTGCAAAGGATTTAGGAATCAAAATTCCCGAAGATTTATCAATTTTAGTATGTGATCAGGACCATTTAGCTCCTTATACGATTCCTTCACTTTGTTCTTTAAACCAAGATGAAAAGTACGATTTGACCCAAATTTTTACCATGATTGAAGCCCTACAAGATCCCCAAAACCTTTTTCCTTCTTTAGACCATCAAGAAGCTCCTTGGAGTATGACTTGGCGCGAATCCTGTTTAAAACCTTCTTTAAAAGAGTCTTCCATCTCGAAGGCTTTAAACCAAGAGATTCAAAAAAAAGGAAAGTAAAGCTTCTTAAGTTTAGAAAAACTAAAGGGAGATTTACCCATTTCTCATATCCAATCCTTACTTTTCAATTTTTAAGAAGTTCTTTTTAAGAGGAAGATATAGTTGATGTACGGTTATTGAAGAAAAAATTATTTCTTACAGAAAGTAGACTATTGTTTTCTAAAGGATAGGAAAATATGTGCGATAATTTAAGCAGCTTTTAGAGTTCTTTTAAGATCTTTAGAAGACCTCTAAATTTATTGCCTTTATGGCTTTTTTAGAAAGAGTCAATTATGCGAAAAAATGGAATTTTGCTTCATATTACAAGTTTACCTTCTAAATACGGTATTGGAACACTTGGCGAAGCGGCCTATGACTTCGTGGATTTTTTGAAAAAAACCGATCAATCCATTTGGCAAGTGTTACCTTTAAATCCTACTGGATATGGTGATTCCCCTTATGCGTCCTATTCTTCTTTTGCTGGGAATCCTTATTTAATCGACTTAGATTATTTGGTAAAAGATGGCTTATTAAAACCAAGTGATGTCGAAGATGTAGTTTGGTTTGAAAAACCAGATCAAGTTGATTTTGGCATCCAATATAATAAACGTTATCCTCTTCTAGAGAAGGCGGTTAAAAAATTTCAAGAAGATCCTGAAAAAGAATATGCTGCATTTTGCGAAGCACAAAAAGATTGGCTGGATGATTATGCCCTTTTTATGGCTTTGAAAGACTTAAATGAAGGAAAAGCTTGGCTTGATTGGGATAAAAAATATCGTAAATACGATGCACAAAAAGCGGAAGATTGGAAAAAGGAAAATAAGGAGCGGATGGAATATTATAAAGTCCTCCAATACCTTTTCTTCAAACAATGGAACGCTTTACGTAAATACGCAAACGAAAATGGTATTGAGATTTTAGGTGACTTACCAATCTATGTAGCTTTAGACTCTGTTGATGCTTGGAGCAATCCGGATCTCTTTTTATTGGATGAAAAGGGACAACCCGCAGTTGTAGCTGGATGCCCACCTGATGGTTTCTCAGCTGATGGTCAACTTTGGGGTAATCCAATTTACAATTGGGCTAAACAAAAAGAAAATGACTACGATTGGTGGATGCGCCGTATTGCGCATGCAACCAACATGTTAGATATTTTGCGCATTGACCATTTCCGTGGCTTCGATTCCTTCTATACCATTCCTTATGGATCTGAGAATGCTCGAGTTGGTGAGTGGAAACAAGGTCCAGGGATCGATTTCTTCAATGTTTTAAAAGAAAAATTAGGCGATCGCAAAATCGTAGCCGAAGATTTAGGCTATTTAACGGATTCGGTTAAAGAACTTCTGGCCGCTACCGGTTATCCTGGTATGAAGATTTTAGAATTTGCGTTTGATTCTCGTGATGGATCTGGTTCTGAATACTTACCTTATAATTATCAGAAAAATTCCATTGCTTATCCTGGAACGCATGACAACGATACCATTCAAGGCTGGTTCCAAAGCATTAGTGGTGATGATAAGAAATATGCCCAAGACTTTATGGATGCTTACAATCCAGAAGAATACAACTGGGAAATGATTCGTACCGTTATGGCTTCTCCTAGTGATACTTCCATTATTCAAGCACAAGATTTGCTCAATTTAGATTCTTCGGCCCGTATGAATACTCCAGGAAAGTCACAAGGAAACTGGACTTGGCGTTTAAAACCGAATTGGGTTACTCCAGAAATTGAAGGGGCTTTAAAATGGCTTACTAAATTGTATGGTCGTGCCCCAAAACCTGTTCAAAAGGTGGAATCCACTGAGGAAACGAAAAGCGAAAAATAATTATTCTATTTATGTTAATTTGGCTACACAATTCAAAGCATTATTCCCCCAACTCTTCAATAAAGAAAGGCAGATGGAACCTTAATCCATCTGCCTTTTTCTATAAAAATTTTTCTTTTAACCCAGATTAAAGAAAGTAGAAATTAAATAAGGTTGAAGAGTGATCATCACCAAAAAACAACTAATAAAAATCAACCATTTCTCTAAGGGACCTTGTTTAGAAGAGGTTAGAAATCTCTTTAAATATAGCTTTTTATTTAAAATCAAAAATAATATGAAACCAAGTATAGTTCCTAAGGTATTACAAACGAGATCGCTTATATCACTTACGCCATTACAAAACATTTGCAATCCTTCAATACAAAGTGAAAACAAGAAGCCACTTAAAAGCGTCTTTGAAAAGGAACGATTGGATCGATACAACAAAGGAAGAAAAAAGCCTAGGGGAAAGAAGAGAATCACATTTAAAAAAGGTTCTAAAAAGCGAAGACTCCAACTTCCAGGAGTAAAAAATCCCTCAAAGGGAGGCCACGCCAAGCGAGGAGAAAAAGAGCCTAGCTTTCCAATTCCTGTCATCACCAAAACTCCAATAATATAAAACCCAAAGAGATAGGCCCCTATTCGATGAAGTAAATTTTTTTTTGGCTGATTATAAAACCATACGGTTAAAATCAAAGCAATCCAGATGTATCCACTGAAGGTACGAATCAAAATATCCGAAAAACTCATTCTAAAAGCGGATGGGATACTTGTGTCTTAAGACATGAGAGGAAAATCCGCTCCTTTCTATTTCTGTATCCATTAGCCTAAGGCTAATTTCCTCCAAATAAATCTTCTTTTAAAGGCCTTGTTTAATTTTGTTTTTAACCCATAGAGAGACCTAAAAAGACTTTTTAAGGGCTAGAAAAGCCCAATTGCTTTTGTCTTATCTTACTCAACCAAGTTGTTTTCAAAAAACTCAGGATAATTAAACACGAACTTTACCTGTTCATGTCCTTGGTCAGGGAGAGTGACTTCAGCCATGACTAATCAAAAATAAAAATGGATATTTCTTATAAAGAATGACTTTTAAAATAAGAAGTTAAAACTGAATATTAAGGAAAAAGAATTAAAAACTAGAAGATATACAAAATTGGATTACTAAGAAAAAGATCAGAAAGCCGTTTTAAGAATATCCATTTCGATTTTATCTTTCCTAAAAAGATAAGGAAAAAACAGATTAGTAAGAAAGCAAGGAAAGATTATTTTTGGTTTTCATAGATTCATTATTTTTAAGATTGCTTATCACATTTTTAACCTGAAGAAAACATTATTTTTGGTCTTCTTGGAAAAAGAATTTTTCAAGAAATAGGATTAAAAAGAACAAAACATGATTTATTAAAGTATTTTTAATCTCTGGATTTTTGGAGGAAAAAAAGAAGCTCTGAGTAAGAAAAGGCATCTTGTCGGATTTCCAATTCCATGAAAAAATAAA
>CAYMGC010000065.1:0-9023 GCA_964389885.1 uncultured Erysipelotrichaceae bacterium
GCTGATTCAATTTTTGTTTTGAGAAACTTTTGGGCCAGTTCACGCAGTCCAGTAAAAACCAATTCACTTACATCCTCAACGAAAACGAGTTCAGGTAAAAGTCGTTCCGGAAAATACATTTTGAGCTGATTGCGAATTTCTTCCATATTACTGACCATGGGAGTTCGTAATACAAATACTTCCGGTCCTAAAAGCGAAATAGTTGGTAACATATTGGCGGTTACGATTTCCATTTGTCCTTGTTCGGTTTTAGCCAGTTGTTTTAAAGGCCCCGAAAATTGCATGCGCTCAAGAAAATAGCGATTTTCACCAGCTATTCCTTCTTTGCCAGTCACTAAGTGACCATTGATCACAGTTCCAATTCCCCCTGCTATGGATCCATAAGGTTGGGAAAGCATGACAATATTTTTATATTCGGGATGGAGCTTGGCAAAACCATAACAGGCTGCATTTACACCATTGACCAAGAAACATTGAGTATGAAAAGTTTCTTCGAGCGTAGTACGTAATTGTTTGCCTTTAATTCGTACTTTTGAAAACCTACCAAATTCAACATTATCACCAGAAATTTCACCTGGCATCGCAATAGAAATTAAATCACAATGATCCACTCCAGAAAGGCAATATTCCACTTCTCCTCTTAACCCGGCCATCGTGACTTTATGATGCAACGAAGTTTCGTCTAAAATCAGTTTCCCATGATCTCGCAAACGCATACGCAATTTCATTTGATCGTAATCAAATAACATCATAATTTGCAAAACAACATAATCTTCAAGAGAAGAACAAGAGGGACAAGAAGAGAGGACATTGGCTTGTCTTTCTTCTTCCTCTAATTTTTCTTGTTGACGTTCTTTGACGGTCTTAGTAATGAAATCAAGAAGATCAATTACATTGTTAGAGGTAAACATTTTCGTGGGAATAGGAATAATGGGCTTATTTGGAATAGCGATTTCCAATTTCTTTTGTAAGTAGCGAATTTGAGGAGCAATGAGAATGATATCGGCCTTTTCAGCCTTTTCGTAGATTAAAAAATAAGAAGTTGCATCAAACTCATAGTCTAGTCCCATCAATTGAGCGGCTTCATTTAGTTTTTCAGCTAAAAATCCTGTAGTTGCTCCTGAAGTACAGGATAATAAAACATGAAGTGTATGTTCTTCTTTTAAAGAGAGTAAAATCTCTTCCATTTCTCGATAGAGGTTGATGGCATGGTCTTTATCAAGAATTTGAAAATGCAAATAATAACGAAGTTCCTCATCGCGCTTACGAATAATGGATATTTCTGCAATATCCCCTAAATAAAATTTAATTTCCGTACGGCCATAAGGAGTTTCTAACACATAAAAGTCAGGATTTTCTTGGTGAAGTTCATATCCACGATTGTGCTGTTCCAAAATCCAATTTCGAAAATTAAAGGATTCTTGAAAAGTGGCTTCCATCAAATTCTTTTCTGTTTGAATAAGTGCTTGAATTTGGTTTTGAAGAATTCCATTTTGTTTTTCTTGATTTTTAATATTTTGGTTAAGTCTTTTTTCTTCTTGGTGATCCATTTTCGTTATACTTTTTTGCGCTTTTACCTGGAAAGCTAGAAAACGCTCTTTTTCCTCTCATTTCATTGTAGCAGGCATGTTTTAAGCGAGACTGAACGTTTTTGAGCGAGAAAAGAAAAAATTCGAAAAAAAGATAAGAACCTTTTTTCTTTTTGTACAATGGAGAAAAAAAGCAGGAGGCCAAAGAGATGAAGGAAACAATGTTGCAATTTTTTCAATGGTATACCCGTGCCGATGGCTTTCAATACACAAGATTGCGCCGATGGGCTCCTAAACTTGGACAACTAGGATATACCATGATATGGCTTCCTCCAGCCTATAAAGGGGCCGCGGGAAAAAAAGATAATGGATATGCTCCTTATGATCTTTATGACATTGGAGAATTCAATCAAAAAGGTTCAATTCGTACTAAATATGGCAACGTAAAACAATACAAAGCAGCGATCGACGCTTGTCATAAGGCTTCTATTCAAGTGATTGCCGATATTGTCTTTAACCATCGTATGGGAGCGGATGAAGAAGAAGTTGTCTTAGTGCGAAATGTAGATCCTCAAAATCGAACCGTATTTTTAACTGCTCCTTATCCCGCTAAACTTTATACACGATTTTTATTTGCTAACCGAAAAGGAAAATATTCTCCCTTGATTTGGGATGCTTCCTACTTTAAAGCCACAGATCGAAATCAAAAAAATCAATATCAAATCTTGCTCTTTGAAGGAAAAAAATGGGATGAAAAGGTTTCTAAAGAGCAAGGAAATTTTGATTATATTATGGGACTGGATGTAGATACCTTAAATCCAAAAGTAAAAGACGCTTTAGAAACATGGGGGATTTGGTATACCAATCGATTTACTTTAGATGGATATCGCTTAGATGCCATTAAATCTATTGATGCCACTTTTTTTACAGAGTGGCTTTCCACCATGCATGCGAACACCACGGTGGGGCCTTTTTCCGTTGGAGAATATTGGAGTGCTTCGCTTGAAGATCTTAAAGGCTATTTAGCCGATTGCAATTATTGTATGCGTCTTTTTGATGTTCCTCTTCACTATAATCTACATAACGCCTCTCGATCTTCCGGAAATTATGATGTCCGCACTCTTTTTAACGGCACTTTATCTCAAGCTATGCCAGATTATGCCGTGGCATTTGTGGATAACCATGATACCCAACCAACACAAGCTTTGGAATCCTGGGTTATGGATTGGTTTAAAACCTCAGCCTACGCCCTAATTTTATTAGGAGAATGCCAAATTCCTTGTGTCTTTTTAGGCGATGTACAAGGAATTTCTAAAACCAAAAATCCACCTGTCCCCCTTCTTAATGAAATGGTATGGATTCGAAATCATTTATTAGAAGGACCTTATGCCAATTTATGCGATCAAGATCCCCAAAAATGTTGTTGGATGATGCTTGGTCCCCATCCGGTATTGGTTCTCTTTACCATTGGAGGACCAAAAACGCGAACAGTCCGTTTTCCACAATATGCTGGATGTTCTTTTGTGGATATTACAAGAGAAAATCAAATTGTCCACCTAGATGAAAAAGGAATCGGAACCTTTGATTGCTTAGGAGGATGTTGTTCAATTTATCTTTTACCTCAAGATGCTAAACGTATGGAAAAAGCGCTTGGACATCGCTGGTTTTAAAAAGCCAAGAGAAAGGACAATTGTCTTCTGCTCTTGGCTTTTTTATTTAGCTTTCGCCTAATTTTATGATTTTAGCTTGAATGGTTTGTAAAAAACGTTCATCGTGTTCGATGAGTAAAATAGCTGCTTCACTTTGAACAATCATCTCTTCAATTTGTTGGCGAGACATAGAATCCAAATGACTCAACGGTTCATCCCAAATATAAAGATGAGCTGGAGTCGAAAGGCTCGCTGCAAGGGCAACCTTTTTCTTTTGGCCTAGGGACAAAACCGAAAGATCCAAGTGAAAAATCTCTCGTTCAAAACCGAGTTTTCGAAGCAAGGTCATAAAAAGTGTGGAATCCAATTGCTTTGTTTTAGCGAAGTCATAAAACGAACCTTGGATATCATAAACATCTTGATTCACAATAGAACAAACCAATTTTTCCGGTTTAGTAATAGTTCCTTGATAAGCCACGCTTCCTTGAATGGCCTTGAGAATTGAGCTTTTTCCTATTCCATTGAAACCTGATAAAGCGATTCGTTCTTTAGGATGAATTACAAAAGAAACAGGTTTCCTAGGAACTATTTTAAGTGGTGGAATATTCGAGTTATCCTTTGTTTGATTTGATTCTTTATAAATTACTTGAACGTTTTCAAGACACAAAAGCGTTTTATAAGGGGAAGAAAGTGTAGGAAGAGTTACGCTTTCCGGATTATCTACTTCTTGCAATAAGTTCTTTTTTTGGGCGATGGCTTTTTCTTGCCGTTTTTGAAGAGCTTTAGAACGCTTCATAATTTTTGCTGCTTTATGGCCTTGAAAACCACGATCAATGAATTCCTTTGCTTGTTTTTTTTGTCTTGGTTCTTGTTTCTTTTGATTTTCCGCTTTTTGTCCCCACTTTTTGGTCTGTTTACAGGCTTTATCTAAACGAGAAATTTCTCGATGAAGTTGCTCATTCTTTTGAAGAAGTCCTTGAATTTTTGCTTCTTGATTTGCTTGCCAAGAAGAATAATTCCCTGTTTGGAGAGTTATCTCTTGCCCATCAATATATAAGATGTGATCAACGAGTTCATCAAGTAACATACGATCGTGGCTGACTAGAATAAATCCTTGCTTCCCTTTTAAATATCTTGCTAGAGCTTTTCGTCCTTCTAGATCTAAGTGCGTTTCTGGTTCATCCATTAACAAAAATGTCTTTGGTTTACAAAAAAGACTAGCCATTAAAAGTTTTTCTTGCTCACCTGGAGAAAAAGAAGATAATGGGCGACTGTAAATTTCATCAACCAATTGTGGATCCAATTGGTTAAGTTCACTTACAAATGTCCAATCTTCTTGAAAAGGACAAAGGGTGTGAAAAACCTCAATAGGCGGTTGATCCAAATTAGAAAGCTCAACAGGAAAACGTTCAAAATTTATATTGGCTTGAATGCAACCAGAAAATAATTCTTCATGAGCTAGTAAGCGTAAAAATGTTGTTTTACCTTTTCCATTGCGTCCAATCAAACCAAGTTTCCATTTGGAATCAAGAGTTAAGGTTAGATCTTTAAAAATAGGCTGGATACTCGAATCGTAACCAAAAGTAAGATTTGAAATTTGAATAATTGCCATTTGGTTTCCTTTCGTAAGGAAACGACGCACTTTTTTCTTCAGAGAGTCAAATAAGTCAAAAGAAATAATTCATGATATCTAGGCTTAATTTCAAGGAAGTAAAAAAGACTGCTCCTTGAAACGGCAGCAGTCTTTTAAAAGGTAATCTTATAATTGTTAAAAAGATTGAGACATAGCAAAAAGACGTGGTCGTTTCCTGATTAATGATGTTGTTTTCATTTACCAGAATCGATCTTCATCTTTTCACCATCCTCTCTGAAATGTAATTAGTCTACCATATTAGTAGAACCTTATGAAGCCGTAAAATCAGGAGAAGTAGACACTTCTGAACTAATTGAGGGATTTGGATTGGAGGAATCTCTTGTTGAAGTTGACTTTAAAGTAGGAGGAATGGGAGGAACTTGTTCTACTGTATCATCTAAAAAGGATTTTTCTGGATCTAAATTTTTTGTTTCTTCTTGATCTAAGTTAGCCTTCTTTGGCTCATCTTCCTTTATCTGAAGAGATTGTTCGAGTTCTTTGGCTTTGGCTTTTCTTTGTTGAAACTCTAAGAGAATAGCGTTAAATTCAGCTCCCATAATAAAGACTACTCCCGTAAGATAAAGCCATAACAGCAAAACGATGACAGCTCCAAGAGTTCCATATACTACAGAATAGGAAGCATAATTTTCGCTATAAAAGGAAAAAGCCATACCCGCAATCACCCAAATGATGACAGCAGCAAAGGTTCCGGGAAACAATTGTTTGAAATGGACTCCATGGTTTAAAGAAAAGCGATAAATCATGGCTAAAGCCGCCGTCATAATTAAAGCCGCTAAGACAAAACGAGCATAGTTCCAAATCCAAAGCAGAACATTGGAAAAATGGATAGTATTTGGCGGAAAAAGCCCAATAATATCAAGAATGAGTTTTCTTCCCAAAATGATAAAGAGAAGAGAAACTAAAATCGATAAAGGAATCGTAATAGTACAAAAAAGCTCACGCAACAAGAAGGTGTATGGCTTTTTAAGATGATCTTGTCGAAACGCGGTACGAATGTCATACATCAATCCCTTGATGGCTCGCCAAGGAAAATAAATGGAAAAAACTATGGAGAACGTCATGATGCTTTGGTTATAGTCCGTCTGAATATAATGCAAATAGCTCATGATTAGCTCACTCATACTTTTAGGTAAAAATCGCGATAAGGTATTAAATACAGTATCCATATCAATATTCATTTTGGAAATAATTGTTGATAACAAAATAACTAAGGGGAACACCGAAAAGAGCAAATAATAGGCTAAGGCTGCTCCTCGTATCCCAACATTGTCATGAAAATAGCGAAAAATTAGTTGAGCCAAAATATTGTTATCAATAAGATACTGAATGCGATATTTTAGTTTTCGGGATCCTTTTTGCATCCAATTAGGCATTTTAATTTACCGTTTTCCTTTCTAAAACGACTAATTTAAAGAGTGAAAGACCTGCTATCATTATGCCTTGCTTCAGTCTATTTAATTCCATCTCAAACTCATTCTTTGTAAGACAAACGAAAGAAAAGAAAAAAGACTCTAAAAACAAAAAAAGAAGCAAGGAGACTCTCCTTACTTCTAAAATCTTATTTTGAAAGTTTTCCAATAAATTCTTGAACACGTGGTTTTGAAGAAGCAAATAATTCTTTTGGGGTTCCTTGATCCACAATCTCGCCATGTTCAATAAAGATAATGCGATCCGAAACTTCTTTGGCAAACTCAAGCTCATGAGTCACAATAACCATTGTCATGTGATCATCAGCTAATTGTTTTAAGACTTTTAAAACATCTGCGGTCAGTTCTGGATCAAGCGCAGAAGTGGGTTCATCCAAAAAAAGAATTTCCGGTCGAAGAGCCAAGGCTCGGGCCACACTGACACGTTGTTGTTGGCCTCCTGATAATTCACAAGGATAGGCATTTTCCTTATCAGCTAAGCCAAACTGTTCAAGCAAAATACGCGCATTTTCAATGGCTTGTCCTTTTTCGATCTTTTGTACCCGAATAGGGGCATCAATGACGTTTTTTAAGACCGAATAGTGGGGAAAGAGATTGAAGTTTTGAAACACTAAACCAAAATAACGATGAACTTTTTGAAGATCGGCTGGAGAAACATAAATGGAATCACCATTTAAGCCATCTTTTGCTTTACAAGCGTATTCATCACAATAGGCTAAGGACCCCCCATCCATCGTTTCAAGTAAGGTGGCACAACGAAGCAAAGTGGATTTTCCGGACCCGGAAGGACCAATGATGGAAACAATTTCACCTCGATGGACTTCTAATGAAACATCCTTGAGTACTTGAGTGTTCCCAAAAGATTTACGCATATGGGAAATATTTAACAAGGTTTCAGGTGCCATACTTAGGATCCCTCCTTTTTAAATCCGATAGTACGAATAATGCTTTTCAATTCGGTCCATTACCACACTCACTAATAAGTTGAAGAAGTAATAGTACAGACCAGCCATTAAAAGAGGCACAATAGTGGCTTGAGCAGCAGCTAATTGCTTAGCTACCGTAAACATTTCGGTTACTGCAATCGCAAAGGCAAGAGAAGTATCCTTAACTAGGGTAATAATTTCGTTAGTAATCGATGGTAATACTTGCTTTAAAAGTTGCGGCAAGATGATGTGGAAAAAAGTTTGACTTTTAGAATAGCCAAGCACTTTTGCTGCTTCATATTGTCCTTTAGGCATGGCCTGCAAACCACTACGATAAATTTCCGCAAAATAGGCCGCATAGTTTAAAGAGAAAGCAATGATAACTGCAATAAACCGATAACTTGCACCGACTCGAATACGAAATAAGTAGTAGGGACCAAAGTAAACGATAATCAATTGCAACATCAATGGTGTCCCGCGCATTACGGAAATGTAAAAACTCGTAATGGAACTTACAATTTTATTTTTGGACATTCGACCAAAGGCTACAACCATTCCCATGGGCATAGAAAACAATAAAGTTAAACTAAAAATCTCAAGAGAAGTGACTAGCCCTTGGGCTAAATCAAGAAAATTTTTGAGGTCCATGATTCTTACTCAGCATATTGATCGATGATCACAAAATCCGTTAAACCGTATTTATCGGCTAATTCGGCTACTGTTCCATTTTTATATAAGACATAAATGTCTTCTTGCACTTCATCTTTTAATTGGTCATTTCCAAGCAAGAATCCTACTGCATATTGTTCAGTGGATAAAGCTTGGTCTAATTTTTTAAAGAGATCTGGTCGATTGGCTAAGTTGTAATCCGCTACCCCCACATCAAGGGCAATCGCATCAATGCCTCCAGCTTCTAAATCCATAAAAGCCGTATTGTAATCCCCATATTGGCGCAGTTCAGCAAAACTTTCTAAAAGAGTTGCATTTTCTTCCTCTTCTAAAGCAGCTAAAGCGGAGGATTCTTTTTGAACACCCACATTTTTTCCAGCTAAATCTTCGGGAGTAGTAATATCGGAATCTGCTCGAACCACAAAAACTTGTGAATTATCAATATAAGGAGTAGTAAAGGTATATTGGCTTTCTCGGCCATTCATAGTAAAGCCATTCCAAATGCAATCAATAGTACCACTAGAAAGCTCCATATCTTTAGCATCCCAGTCAATTGGTTGTTTGACCAAAGTCCAACCTTCTAAATCAGCTACAGCTTGCGCCATTTCTAAGTCAAATCCGGTGTATTCTCCATTTTCATCCTTATAGCCATAAGGGGGGAATTCAGCATCAAAGCCCACAATAAAAGTAGTTCTTTCACCACTTGTTGAACTAGAGCTTGTAGATGTTGAACTAGTAGTGCTGCTAGAAGCACTTGAACTGGAATCACCTCCACATCCTGCACTTGCCATCAAAAGCGTGGCACATAAAAATTGAGCCGCTAACTGTTTTGGTTTCATTTTTCTCCTCACTTTTTGGATGGTTCTTAGGCCACCCATGGTTTAAACAAATTATCACAAAATTTCAAAAACGATCTTAACAAACAAAAAGAGGAATGGTCAATAAGGCCTAAAAACTCGCTTTCAAAAAGCTAACAAATATTTTCAATGGAAAAGAAAAGAAAGAAAAAATTTTCATCTATTCAAAAATCAAAGCGATAAAAAATAAAATACCACCATAAAAATAACCAATTTTAGCCTAAAAAAAAGCCCTATTTCTTTCCCATTTTAGAAAAGAAATAAGGCTTTCTTTGTCCAGCAACTTCCTATTTTTGCCTTACGGCTATCGTC
>CAYMGC010000066.1:0-8898 GCA_964389885.1 uncultured Erysipelotrichaceae bacterium
TCAAAATCATTCTCTAATTTTTAGATGATAAAAGTCCTTCCTTTTGTAGGAAGGATTTTTTGATTTTAAAGTATAATTTTCCTTATTTAGAATGCGGTTTCATTTTGATAAAAATTAAAAATCTTTATTCTTTAAATTCCACTATTATTCTCTAAAATCATACTTTATCCCCTGTCTCCTATAGCTCTAAGACGAAAAAGTGGCATAAAATAAAGAGAACAGATTTTCAATAAACCGTGATAGTGATGAAGGAGGAATTTTCATGCCACAGCCAACAGTGGGCGATTTGGTACGCCAATTTCACTATAAGCAAGTCAGTGGAACACCGACGGCTCTTAATCGGGTAATTACATTGCCAGATATTAATCGACCTGGACTTGAATTAGCGGGCTATTTCTCCAATTCTCAGACCAAACGTATTGTAGTAATTGGTGGTAAAGAGTATCGCTATATTATGGATGAAATGGATGAAATTTCACAACGCCGTGTTTTTGAGTTTTTGACTAACGACCAAACACCATGCATTTTGATTACGGGAGATCGAGAATGTCCTCCAGTATTAAAAGAAATTGCCGATCGTAAAAACTTTCCAGTCTTTTTAACCAATCGCAAAACGAGTCAAATTGTCGTTAATGTTACGAATTACTTGGATGAACTTTTAGCCCCCGCCCAATTGGTTCATGCTGAACTCGTACGTATTTATGGGGTAGGGGTTTTGATTTCGGGTGCGAGTGGAACGGGGAAAAGTGAGATCGTACTTGATTTAGTCAAACGGGGTCATCAACTCATTGCGGATGACCGAGTAGATATTTATCGCATTCATAACACGTTAGTAGGAAAGACAGCCCAAATTATTGCGGGATATATGGAACTCCGGGGTGTGGGAATCATCGATGTTAAACGGCTGTATGGAATTACTTCCGTCGCAAGTAGTGTGGAAATCAGCATGGAAATCGTTCTTGAGCCTTACGATTCCAATGCCGATTACGATCGTATCGGCTTAGAGGGAAAAGAATACAGTGAATATTTAGGAATCAAAATTGTACGTATGACCATTCCAGTCACCTATGGGCGTCCAATGGGAACTGTTATTGAAACGGCCGTAACCAATTATCTGTTACAACTTGATGGCTTTGATTCCGCTAAAGAGTTTGAAGAACTCGTTTTAAAAGAAATTGAAAAAAATCGTCAGGACTAATCGTCTAAAAGCTCTACAAAAAGGGCTTTTTTTATTTTGGGGGATATTTCCCCTTTTCGATCTTTGGGTTAAGAAATTTTCCTTGGCCTTGTTTTTCTTATTTTGGTTTCTCTAAGATCATAATTGAAGAAACCACCTTAAAGGAGGAAAAAGATGAACAATCAATTGTATTGGTCGAGTCACCTTTTATGGATATTGGCTTGGATTGCCGCCTGGGTTGTGATTCTGATGGGAATTTATTCGACCTTTGGTCATTGGGGGATTGATCAAAAAAAACGGATTGGATTTTTAGCTGTTTTTACTCTGATTTTTGCCTTGCTGGGTACACTGTTGGGAAATCCTGAATTTGCCCTGATTGTGGCTTTAGCCATAGTAGGAATTTGTTTTCCTTTGCCTTTACACCGCTTACGGATACTTGATGGGCTTGGCTTATGGATGCCTGTAGGACTAGCTATTTTGTTATATGGATTGGAAGGACCCAATTCGGCGCAAATTATACTTAGTCAACTTTTATTGTTGGTATGTTTTATTATTTTGCGCCAAGGATATGGACCAAGATTTTATAACCATTTTGGCCAATTATGGTTTGTATCTCTTTTTTTGTGTTCAGCTATTTTAGGATTAACCCCTCTAAATAAAATTGAAACAATCACTTGTCTTGTGGTTGCCACGTTAGGATTTGTTTGGGTGAGCTTTGTTCAAAAGCCTAAGGAAAAACCTTTGTTATTATTTGACTTAGACGGGACGCTCATTGATTCCCAAGAGCTTGTATTTGAAACCTTTCGACAAGTGTTTGCCAAACGAAAGCCAGGATATCCTTTATCTCAACAAGAACTCTATTCCTTTTTTGGACCAACCTTAGAAGAAAGCTTTTCACGCTATTTTTCCCCCGATGAAGTGCCAGAAGTCATTGATTTATATCAACAAATCAATTTAGAACTTCATCCTCAGCTTTTAAAAACTATGCCTTATGCTGAAGAGACCCTTAAAACTTTGCATGATCAAGGATATTCTTTAGGAATTGTGTCGAATAAACGGAAAAAACCAGTGGAATATGGTCTGAGTTTGACTGAATTAGCTCCTTATTTTGATCAGGTTTTTGCTAAAGAAGACCAACCAGCCTGTAAGCCCAACCCAGATGGTTTGATTTATGCGGCCACAGTGTTTGGTTATCCTCTCGATCAGGTGGTTTATGTTGGGGACAATGGGGTAGACATTCAAGCGGCCCGCAACGTGGCTTTTTATTCAGTAGGCTATACTGTAGATGAAACACAAAATCAGGTTTTAAAACAACAACATCCTTGTCGTATACTTACCGATTTACGACAACTTCCAAGTACATTAGAGGAGGAAACAATATGGATCGACAAGTCGATTTGGTAATTGTAGGAGCAGGACCAGCTGGAATGACCGCCGCGATTTATGCTTCGCGAGCGGGATTAAGTACTTTAATGATTGATGCTTCGGCTCCTGGTGGGCAGTTGCTCAAAACGTATTTAATTGATAACTATCCAGGGCTTCCCAGTATTTCTGGTCCAGATTTAGCCATTCAGATGTATCAACAATCGGTTTCTTTTGGAGCCGAATATTTATATGGATATGTCGAAGAAATTACAAAAGAAAAACAAGTTAAGTTACAAGATGGATCCATCATTTCAGCTAAAGCGATCTTAATTGCGACAGGAGCTAAAGAAAAACAACTCGGTATTCCTGGTGAACAAGATGCTATTGGACATGGGGAAAGTTTTTGTGCAGTTTGTGATGGAGCTTTTTTCCGTGATAAACGAGTTGTGGTAATTGGGGGGGGCGATTCCGCTTTAGAAGAAGCTCAATTTTTAACCCGTTTTGCTTCTAGCGTAACCATTGTCATTCGTCGAGATGTTTTCCGCGCTACTGAAAAAGCGAAACAAGAAGTAGAAAAAAATGATAAAATCCACGTTATTCGCCGACATGTTCCAAAAGAAATTTTATTAACAGATGGAAAAGTATCAGGAATTGTACTTGAGAATACCGATACACATGATTCCATTACTATCCCTTGTGAAGGCGTTTTCCCATTCATCGGTCATACTCCGGAAACCGCTTTTGCCAAAGGATTAGGCATTTTAGATGAAAATGGTTACGTGGTGACTCAAGAAGGTACGAAAACCGCAGTTCCTGGAATTTATGGGGCAGGAGATTGTACCTATAAGGAACTTCGTCAAGTCGTCACTGCTTGTGGAGATGGAGCTAGAGCCGCTACTCAAGCTTTTCATTACATTACTGGTATTTAAAGATTTCCCTGCGCAAGCAGGGTTTTTTATAGAAAAAGGACAGCTCTTGGCTGTCCTAAAAATTTAATTGTTTACACCATGATGAACGGCAGGAGAAGAGGGGGTTAAGCCTCTAAATACATATCCCGCATCTTTATAAGCTTGAATGATTTGAGGTAAGGCTTGAGCCGTCGTACTTTTGGCATCGGTATCGTGCATTAACAAGACCACATTATCCTGACCAATTCCAGCTGTGGCATTTGCTACAAGAATCGAAGGATCCACTCCATTGCCCGAAGCATCCGTAGAATCCGCATTCCAGTCAAAATAAGCATAACCACGTGCCTCTACATCTTGAACCAATTGAGTCATTAAATTTGGGGTATAGTCAGCAGAAATGGTATTGGACGATCCACCTGGAAACCGAATTACGTAGGATTTGACACCGGTTTGACTTTCCACTAGATCGCTAATTTGCTGTAAATCTTGAAAGTAGGCCTCTTCACTTGAATATACTGTCGCATAATCATGAGAAAAGGTATGAAGAGCAATCGTATTACCAGAATCCACAATATTTTTCATTAAGTGATAATATTCAGGATTGGCTCCGATTACAAAGAAGGTAGCCGTCGCACCATATTGGTTTAAAATGTCTAAAATTTGTACAGTCGTACTCGAAGGACCATCATCAAAAGTTAAATAGCAAATTTGTTTTCCAAAATCTGGATTTTCAACGACAGTAACGGCTTGTTGATAAGTCGTTTGGTTTCCAGCTTTATCTGTTACTGTATAGCTTGCTGTATACGTTCCTGGAATAGCTGTATTGACTAAAGCTCCATCCACTGTAATTTCGGGATTGACATCAAAATTGTCACTTCCCTGATAAGTATGCGGAATATAGGTATCTCCTTGTAAAAGTGAAATGCTTTCTTCAAAGTTTTCAATGGTTGGAGCCACTTCATCTACTTCGCGTGTTAGCTGAGCCGTTTTCGTGGTGATATTATCATATTCATCTTTAGCGGTAATGGTTACGGTAGTAGATCCCTTTTCTCCTGGAGCACTTGCTCCGTCCATACGAAAGGCATAACGAGAAGCATCAGATACAGAAACCACAAAATCTTGGGCGGTGACAGGAGAATTGACATCGACCACTACATCGCGAACTTCTAGCTCTGGACCAAGTGTATCTTCCACTTTAACTGTAAATGGATACGTTTCTCCTTTGTATTGATATTGGGCCTGTGTACTTCCTAAAGTAGTGGTATCAACGTTTCCACTAAATCCCACATCTTCTAGCGATCCAAAGGCAAGCGTTTGAATGTTACCATAAGGATCAAATTCACTATTTGGCTGGACAATATAGACGGTTTCTTTTAAAACCAACGGATGAAAATAACGATAAATTCCAAACCCTAATAAGCCAGCTAAAATCACTCCTAATCCAATCAAGAGAGTCAGGATAACTCCCGTCTTTTTCGAATTATTTACAATTGAAGGCAATTGCACCTGATGAACACGCTCCTTTCAAACTAGACTTTATGAGAAATCGCTATGATAAATCTCATAAAAAAACCATTTTCCCCCATCGCGTGATGTTAAAGAGATTAGATCTTTTTCGTTTAATTTTCTAATCTTACAAAGTTCTTACCAAGAGTATACTTGGTCTTTTTGAGAATAAAACCAAAGGAAATATTAATTCCGCCTTAATTTTACAAGAAAATTTTAAAATAATCACATATTAATCACATAAGTGAAAAAAGAAAAAAGCTAGAATACTCCGTTCTAGCTTAAAGGAACTAAAATTTGTTAAGAGACGTAATGATGAATGGGAATCGAAGTTCGCGTTAATCCTCGGAAAACATATCCTGCATTTTGATAAGCTTGAATAATTTCGGGTAAGGCATGCACGGTGGTTTCTTTACCACTTGAATCATGCAATTGAATTACGACATTATCCATTCCAATCCCACGACAAGCACTTGCTACAATCGTTTCACTATCCACATAGGCTCCAGTGTCGTCTTGGGAACTAACATTCCAATCAAAATAGGAATAGCCTTTGGCTTCTACATCTTTTACAAGTAGGTTCATAATTCCTTCACAATATGTTGAAGCTAAGGTATTTGAGGAGCCGCCTAAAAAGCGGATGATGTCTGCTTTAATTCCTGTTTGTTTGGTTACCACATCACTAATTTTTTGCAAATCGTCAAAATAGGCTTCTTCACTCGCATAAACGATGGGATAGCTATCGCTATAGGAGAGTAATCCAATGGAATGGCCATTTTTCTGAATGGTACTAAGTAAGCTTAAAGAGCTTTCATCCGCTCCACTCACAAAAAAAGTGGCTGGAATACCGTATTGATTGAGAATTTCTAAAATTTCAGAAGTAGTGGAAGAAGGACCATCATCAAAAGTTAAATAACAAATGGGTTTTCCATAATCAGGATTTTCTTCCACAATGACCGTTTGTTGATAGTTTCGTTGATTTCCTGAGCGATCTGAGGTTGTATATTGAACAGTATAAGTTCCTGGAGTCTTGATATTGAGCTGCGAAGAATCAATGTATACTTTTGGATCGTTATCCAAATCGTCTACAATCGTGTATGTCCGTGGGGCATACATATCGCCTTGTAATAAAACCACTCTTTCGTCAAATCCTTCTAAAGTTGGGGCCGTTTTATCGGCCTTTCGGGTAAGTTTAGCCGTTTTGGTAGTCAGGTTGTTATACGTATCTCGAGCGGTAAGAGTTACAGTAAACGTCCCGGTTTGACCAGGATCCGTTTGTCCATCCATGCGAAATGAATAATTGGAAGCATCTCCAATCTTGGTAATAAAATCCTCAGCGGTAACAGGAGTATTGATATCCACAGTTAAATCTTGAACTTCAAGAATTGGACCTTTGGTATCGACAACATTTACTGTAAAGGGATAGCTTTCTCCTTCAAATGTATACGATACATCAAATGAAGCCACTTCTTCTGTCTTTACATTCCCAACAAAGGTTACAGATTCAATAGGATGAAATAAAATGGATTGAATATTCCCATAGGCATCGAAAGGTTCTTTAAGTTCGGTATCGTAAGACTCCCCTTTAAGTTCAAGAGGATGGAGGTAGCGATAAAAACCCCAACTTCCTACACCAATACAAACCAATAAAATGAATAAACCCAATACTCGCCAAAATGGACTCTTTTTCTTTTTTCGGCGTTTTTTTGTACTTTTTTTTTGCTTGGATTGTTTTTTGGCCATATGATGTCTCCTTTCTAAATCCACTAAATTTAAACCTCAAAACATTTTCCTAATTTATAGAGCTGTCTTAAGGATTATGAACTTTCTTTTTGGTTTGCATTAGCCACATAATACTTTTTATAGATTGAATAAGTCTACTTTCTTCTCAAACTCATATCTCTATATACTTATGGTTTTCACTTCTAAAAGTAAGGAAAAAGCGAATAAGGTAAAAAGCGTCTAAATATAATTTTTCTAACATCAGCTTTTCATAACGAACTTTTCATCAAAGTGAAGGTTTTAAATTTTAATTGGAAGCCCACATAAAGTTAGGTCGAAAAGCCACAGAAAAACGTTTCTTTATGATCAAGCCAAATTTTTGGATCATCATTTTTGGAGAAAGAAAAAAATCGTTTGTTAATGAAATTGATCAATAAAATCAAGAAAAGAAGGTGGAAGCGATGTTTCCCTACCAATCTTTCACGATATTGAAATGGAACAAATAGGCCTGAAAGTTCTCATGGTATGATGACAACCATAAGAAAGCGAGTCGATCGCACAACGCTTTTAATTTTCTTTTTACCCCTTAGTCTTCTCAAGAAAGTTTAAGAGAGAGAAAAATAAAATGGTTTTAAAGGGCTTTTAGGGAAAAGAAATAAGAAGCTATCAAACTTTTCCAAAATTAAATAAAAATACTCACAGAAAGGAGGTCGGGTTTTTACCACGATATCGATCGAGGATCTTATAACCCGTAAGTTCATGAAAGTGATCGTAATTGGTGAAAATGCCAAAGAACAAGCTCTGGCTTCGGCCCTTGAGCGCACTGGTAATCACCAAATTTTAGTCTGTCCTGGCAATCCAGGTACTGTTGAATTTGAACAATCCATGGAGGAATTACCCCAGCCGTATACTCCCGAGAACATCTTACAAACCATTTCTCAAGTTGACCCCGATTGCATTTTTATTTTAGATGAGCATCTCATTCGACAAGGTTGGAAGGAAAAAATTGCCAGTCGAGGTTGGACAGTCATTTCCCCTAGTAAAAAAGATGCGCAGTTAATTGATAACAAGCCTCTTTGGACCAAACGAATGCAAGAGAGTGATATTCCGGTAGCTGGTTTTACTCTTTGTGACAATTTGGAAAAGGCTTTATCTTTAGTTCGGGATTTGGAAGGACCAACCGTTTTAAAGGAAGTAGCTGGAGAAGGCCGATTTGCGATTCCTTATAATGGGGATGAGGCCATCGAAATTTTAACAGAATGGTTTGCTCAAGGATCCACTGAGGTTATGATTTGTGATTTTATTGAAGGGGAACGTTTTAACTTACCCGTATTTGTTTGGAAAGATCGAGTTTTACCTCTATTGCCTTTTTTGGTCATCCGTGGAGTCTATGAAAACGAAGACGATGCGCAATCAAAAGGAATGGGAGCTATTTGTGAACCTAAAGGTCAGTTTGTTCAAAATATCGGTCCCCAAGCGGTAGAAGAAATTCTTGTTCCCTTTTTAAAAGAGCTTCAAAAAGATGGCCTAGATTATTCTGGTATCTTATCCGGAGAATTTATTTTATCCAAGGAAGGGCCAGTATGTGTCAATTTAAAAGCAGGACTTTCCGAAACTGGAGCTTGTATCGAATCCGTTTTAATGGAATCAGACTTGTTAAAAGCTTGGGATAATTTGAAAAACTATAAAAAACCAAATATGAAGTGGTCAAAAGATGCGGCTGTAGCTTTGGCTTTGGCTGATAATGATTATCCCGATTCTATATCCGTTGGTTGTCCAATTTCGATTGATGAAGATTTTGAAGGGAAATTATTCTTAAACCATGTTAAACAAGGCAAGGATGGTTTAGAAACGAATGGAGGTCGTGTGTTGGTCGTAGCTGCGAAAGGCAAAACCTTAGAAGAAGCTGCTTATAACACCCGTAATGCTGCCAGTCATATTCATTGTCCCGATTTATTCTTTCGCAAAGACATTGGAAGTTGTGTAGAACCGAGCGAAGATTGAGAACTTTCTAAGGGACTCTAACAAATATTAGATTAGAGTCCCTTTCCTTATTGCTTCAGTAAAGGAAAAAATAAGAGAAGAGCGAAAAAAAAGTATGACTCAATCTTTATAAGATGAGGTCATACTTAGACTGTCTTGACTAACAAGTACAGATAAATACTAAAATGGTGCGGATGATGCGATTCGAACGCACACGGGTCGCCCCACTGCCGCCTG
>CAYMGC010000067.1:0-8878 GCA_964389885.1 uncultured Erysipelotrichaceae bacterium
ACGACGCGTAAAGTGTGGAATCCAAACTTCATTGGCGAAAATTTCCATAATCCTGGATTTGAACCGATTGAAGTGCCTTCTCATTTACAACTCAATGGGCATGGCCAAATTCAATACACCAACACCGCTTATCCTTGGGATGGCAAAAGTGAACTCCTCTATGGGCAAACGCCAAGAGACAATTTACAGGCGCAATATATTTTGGACTTTGATTTGGATCCAGATTTAGAAACAGAAGAAGTGAAATTGGTCTTTCATGGGGTGGAAAGTGCCTTTTATGTTTGGCTCAATGGGACATTTGTTGGCTATTCGACCGATTCTTTTACCCCAGCGGCATTTGATGTCACCGATTTATTGCATGAAACCAACAATCGCTTAGCGGTTTTGGTCTATCAGTTTTCGAGTGGTTCTTGGTTAGAGGATCAAGATTTCTTTCGCTTTTCTGGCATTTTTCGCGATGTGGAACTCCAAGGACGCAAAGCGACTCACCTCGATGATTTAAAAGTCACGACCTCGCTTTCCCCTCATTCGGAAAGTGGCAACATTCGCTTGCAATTGTATGCTACCAATGCCTCCGGCTTTAAAATTTCCTTGTATGATCCCGATGGCAGTTTGTTATTGCATCAAAAAAGCGCTTTGTCGGATTTGTATTTCGAAATTGAAAACGCCAAGTTGTGGTCGGCGGAAGCGCCGAACTTATATTTTTTAGAAATTGAAGTGCTGGATGAACGAGGCAAAACGGTAGAGACAATTTCCCAACGCGTTGGAATTCGTGAGGTCAAAATTCATGATGGGATTATTTGGCTCAATGGCAAGCGCTTGATGCTTCATGGGGTCAATCGCCATGAATTTTCCCCTTCAAAAGGACGGGCGATTGGCGAAGAGGAGATGCTAGCGGACATTTTCTTTATGAAGCAACACAACATCAATGCCGTACGCACTTCCCATTATCCAAACCAAGAGCGATTTTATGAGCTGTGCGATGAATATGGCTTATATGTCATGGATGAAGCCAATTTGGAAACCCATGGTACTTGGCAAAATGGCTTTCAAGAAGAAGCCAGCGATCCCCTTCCAGGAAGCCACATTGAATGGCGTTATCCGGTTTTGGAGCGAGCCAAAGCGATGTATGAGCGCGATAAAAATCATCCTTCCATTTTGTTTTGGTCTTTAGGGAATGAAAGCTGGTATGGAGACAACTTACTTGAAGAAGCTGCTTGGTTACGCTTAAAGGATCCCGATCGCATCATTCACTACGAAAGTTCCTATCGCTCTTCGGATTATCACGCTTGCTCCGATGTGTACTCGCGCATGTATGCTTCGCCTGAGGAATTGCGCGAAATTTTAGAAAACGATCCAAAGCAACCCGTAATTTTGTGTGAGTATATGCATGCGATGGGAAATTCCTTAGGGGGAATGTATCGCTACATTGAACTGGAAAAATATCCTCAATACCAAGGCGGCTTTATTTGGGACTTAATTGATCAAGCCATTTACAAAGAAGATCCGGTCTTAAAACGGCCCATGCTTGGCTATGGTGGGGATTTTGATGATTATCCAAATTCAGGGAATTTTTCGGGCGATGGCTTATTGTTTGCGGATCGTACTCCTTCGGCTAAAGTCCAAGAAGTTAAAGCCCTTTATTCTCCCTTTCGCCTATTGCCCGATGAAACAGGGGTCCAAATTCTCAATAATCAGCTCTTTGTGGATACTTCAAACTACCGTTTTTTTTACGAACAAAAGGTGGAAAACAAGTCCATTTTACAAGGCGAACTCGAAGTGTCTTTAAAACCAGGTGCTTACGATCACTTTACGATTCCTTGGGTGAACACGACACAAGAAAGTGTATGTACAGTCAGTGTATGTACCCGTTATGACTTACCTTGGCAAGGGGCAGGCAGTGAAGTGGGCTTTGGCCAACGCGTCCAAGGTAAAACGGAGTACTTTCAATCGACTCCTCAAAAAATTGAAGTGATCAAGGGCAAAGAGTTTACGGGATTTCACTTTAATAATTTAGATTTTCTTTTTGGAAACAAAGGACTGGTTTCCATTCGTCACAAAGGCAAAGAGTGGCTCAAAGGCATTCCTCATCCCATTTTTAGCCATGCCTATACGGACAATGAACTTGGCTATGATTTTGATCGCTTCAGTGGTTTTTGGTATGCTGCGTCTTTGTTTTCCAAAGTCGTGGAACACACCGAATATTATGATCCCAAAGGTTACTTTGCGATGATCACCTATCGCTATCGCTTACCCAATCCCGCTCCAGCCGATTTGGCTTGTAAGCTTTCCTATACCATTGCTGCTCCTGGAATGCTTGGTGTGGATTTATCCTTAGAAGGCGGCTATTCCTTGCCCGATTTACCAGTTTTTGGAGTGGAATTCAAATTGCCCAAGGATTGCGATAAATTTTTATTTTATGGCAATGGTCCTTTGGAAAACTATAAAGATCGTCAGGAAGGCGCGCGCCTTGATATTTTTGAATCCGATGCGCGATCGGATTTACAACCCTATTTGCGTCCACAAGAAACCGGCAACCGTACGGGAATTCGTTGGTTAGAACTCTTCGGATCCAATCAAGAGTGCATGCGCTTTTCCAAAATCGCTTGTCCTTTTGAAGCGTCTGTTTTACCCTATTCTTTTTCCCAACTTCAAAACGCTTTGCACCAAGAAGAACTTGGCCCAAGTCGTGCGACCTATGTGCGCATTGCGGCCGAACATATGGGAGTAGGAGGGATTGATTCTTGGGGATCTGCTGTGGCTAAAGAAGATTGCTTACATGGTAAAAACAGTCGGAAGTTCTCTTTTTTCATCACTTTTCCAACGACTCGTTTTCCCAATATCGGGGTAAAAGCGGTCAACACCAAACCCAAAGCAGAGGTCGAAGAACCACCCGTTTATTTTGAAAAAGCCAGTGTGGAACCCGCTCCCATTTCCTCAAGTCGACCGATTCAAAAAGTTAAAATCACAGCCGCTTCTTATCAAGAAGAAGGGCTATCTTCTCCCTTTTCAGCCCCTATTTCCAACCAAAAAGAGGCTGAACAAGCCAATGAAGCCACCGCATCCTTTTTATTGCGACCCACCAAGAAAAAAACACCCATTGAAAGCCAAGGTGATTTGGATTTACCCACGCGCCCGATGTCTCCTTTTGAACGTTCAGATTCCTTACATCCTTCAAGACGAGCCAAAGGGCAACCCATTCAAACCAAAACCACTACCATGCCTACTGTAGAAGCCGTTCTCCCCATTTCTGAATCGGCCTCTACACCATCTTCGTCTTCTTCAGAGTCTTTCCCTTTACGGCGTAGCCAAAGTTCAAAACCCAAAGAAGTCTCTACTCCTTCTCCTGCGCAGATCATTTCCACTAGCGCAAAGACGGTTTCGCAAACCTCTTCTTTGCGACGTTCAAGTCGTCTAGCCAAGCAAAAAGACAAAAAGTAAGACAAAAAAGCGGAGTATCAAAAAGGCTCCGCTTTTATTGTGGTTTGAGCAATTAAATCCAAAGGCGCTTGAGAGCAAAGAGGCCTATCCTCCTCTAAAGAGCTTTGGGCAAAAGCCAAATCAGGTTGACGATACAAGTGATAACAAATTTCTTGATGGTAGGATTGCCCTGCTTTTAAAAGCGCTTGGGGATGGTCTTGATTGTGTATGGAATCGGGTACAATTTGGGGTTCAATGGCTAATCCCGCATGTTGACTCAAAGGTCCTTTGAAGCGATCCACATACGGTTCAATGAAATTTCCGCTGTAAAGTTGGACTCCAGGCAAGGTGGTTTCGACGAGTAAGGTTCGTTTGGAAACAGGATCGATCAAAATAACAGGAGGTAAGCCTTCTTCCAAAACGAAGTGATGATCGATACCATTGGCAAAAGCAACTTGTTCATCGCGTAGATCGTATCCTTGATTGAGCGAAGCCAATTTGGAAAAATCAAGAGGGGTCCCAAACACTTCACGAAATTGTCCAGTACACAAACCATTGGCATCAATCAAACCATGACGCCAAGCGCCGACTTGAAGCAAGTGATGATCAATGGTATCGCTTTGCGACAAATTAAAATACAAATGATGGGTTAAGCTACAAAGAGTATCTTGATCGCTATAGGCATCGTAGACAATGCGCAACGCGTTGCCTTCAAGTCGCAGGCTTACCCAGAGATGTAAAGTGCCAGGATATCCTTCTTCCATATCTTTGGATACATAGACAAAATCCAACTGATCGTCTCTAATTTTTGAGGCAAAATTTTGATAAGAAAAGCCTTCTATTCCTCCATGTAAGGAGTTTGGCCCATTGTTAATGGGAACTTGATACGACTTGCCATGTAAGGTGAATTGCCCATTGGCCAAACGATTGGCGGTTCGCCCAACAATAGCGCCAAAGTAGGTCCCACTTTTTGCCATGTAGTCTTCCATGGAGGGATAGCTTAGGATGACATTGTGCCATTCCCCTTTAAAGTCTTTCACCGAAAATTCAAGAATGGTTACCCCATAGCTCGATACCACCACGCGCAAGGTATCATTTTCCATAAGATAAAGACATATCCCATCTTGACGCTTTTCTATACAAGTGATCATGTGATTGGTCTCCTTGGTTTAAGGAAAAGCTTGGCCAAGAAAGAATCGCTTGGGCTTGCGTTTTCCTTTTATTATTATTTTAGGATAGGAAAAAGAGGGGATAAAGCGCTTTTTTACTCGGTCGATTGATGCTGACTCGATAGTCTTGGAGGAAAAATATGTTTATTGTAGCCTTAGAAGATTTAAATCATTTACAACCCATCCTTAAACAAAAACCCGAAGCGGTCATTTTAGGCTTGGATGGATTTTCAGCAAGATCCCATGCCAATGTGGCCATAGAGGAAATCCCCTTTTGGGCTGACTTTTTTCACCAACAAGGCATTGCCCTCTTTTTGAATGCCCAAGGAATATTGGAACAAGATCAAGTTGAAGAAGCCAAAAAAGCCTTGGCGCAAGTTGCTCAGGCCAATGTTGATGGGATATATATTGCGGATGATGGCTGGATTTCTTTAGCCGATGAATTGGATTCCACTGGAACCTTACGCTCTTTGTTCATCATGCAACCGGAAACTTTGGTATGCAGTGGACAAGATGCCAAGTTTTATCTTGATCAAGGCTTGCAAGCTGCGTCCTTGAGTCATGAATTGGCGCTTGGCGAAATTGTAGACATCTTAAACTGGATCCGACAAAATCCACCAACTTCTCACGTGACCAAAGAATCGGGAGTAGAGCTTTTGATTGCGGGGCATTATTCTTGGATGGAAAGTCGGCGTAACTTAGTGGAAAATTACTTGCGCTTTATCCATCAAGCTCAAAAATTTGAAGCGGGTAAAATTTATACGATTCAAGAAGCGATGCGTGAGGCGCGCTTACCCATTTGGCAAGATGAAAAAGGAACCCATATTCTTTCCGATGAGCCATTTAATGTCGGTTTGGATCTGCTTACTTTGCAACAAGCGGGCTTATCCCGCTATCGCATTGATGCCTTTTTACTAGGCAATGAGTGGGCGGCTCAAAAACTGCACGCTTTTCGCCAAGCTTTAGAAACAAAAAAAGAAGAGTTAAATCTTGGAAAATCCACCTTATGGAATGAACAAACATGGATTAAAAAGGAGGGAAATGAATGAGTATTGAACTCCTTGCCCCAGCGGGCAATTTAGAAAAAGCCAAAACAGCCATTTTATATGGCGCAAATGCGGTGTATATAGGCGGTCAAGCCTTTTCTTTGCGCTCAAGAGCTTCTAATTTTAATGTAGCGCAAATTCAAGAGCTTTGTGAATTTGCTCATAATCATGGGTCTAAAGTGCATGTAACGGTCAACATTATTCCCCATCCTTCGGATTTAGAAGGATTAGAGTCATATTTGGATGATTTAAATCAAGCTGGCATTGATGCCATCATTTCGGCTTCTCCAACCATCATCCAAACCGCCTTGGCGATGCCGGATCGGCATTTTGAAGTTCACGTTTCTACCCAACGTTCAATTTTAAATGGTCAGGCGGTACGCTTTTGGAAAAAGCTTGGGGTGGATCGAGTGGTTTTAGGCCGAGAAACGCCTGTTAGAGCTATTGAACAAATTTGTAAAGAGGAAAATATTCCCATTGAAGTCTTTATTCATGGGGGAATGTGCATTTCTTTTTCCGGACGCTGTGTACTATCCAACCATATGACCAATCGCGATGCCAATCGAGGAGGATGTGCGCAAAGTTGCCGCTGGAAGTATACGTTGCGCGAAGACGAAACACCAATTGGTTCCATACCCTTTTCCATGTCCAGCAAAGATTTACAAGCCGCAAAACAAATCGAAGCCTTCATACAAGCCGGAGTAAGCAGCTTAAAAATAGAAGGACGGATGAAATCCGATTACTATCTCGCGGTCGTGGTTGGAGCTTATCGACGATTGATTGATTTTATTGAAACGCATGGTTATGCCAGTGAGGAAATCTTAACCCAAACGATCCAAGAGCTTTCCCGTGCCGAAAACCGTCCAACTGGTCCTGGTTTTTACGAAGGGCTTCCCGATGAAAATGTGCAATTGTATCGCAAGCATGACGAAAACGTCAGCCAAGAATACATCGGTCTTGTATTGGAAGCGGATCGGCCTGGATATTTAAAGGTGCAAGTGAAAAACCATTTTGAAGACAACTTGGACGTTGAACTCATTGGGCCAGGACTAGCTCCTATGGCTTGGCAATTGCATGGAATTGAAAATGCGGATCATCTTCCCATTACCGTATGCCCTCATCCTATGGAGATCGTATATCTTCAAAGTGAGATTCAAGTTCCAGCTGGTTCTATGCTTCGTAAACAACGAAAAGAGTCGTTTTCAAAAACAATTTAGCCTTTTTGGCTCTAGATAAAGAAAATTAAGCGATTTTTATTTGGTTTTTCGGTATGCTTGAAGGGCTTTTAAATGTGAAAGGAGAGGCCAAGAGCTTAAAAATATATGAAACTTTCTAATAGTTTTTTTTATACCTTAAGAGAAAATGCCAAAGATGAAGATTCCGTTTCCTCCAATTTATTGGTGCGAGCGGGAATGATTAAAAAGTTGTCCAATGGGATTTATATGATGATGCCAATGGGCAAGCGAGTATTGGCCAATATTGAAAACATTGTCCGTGAAGAAATGGATAATCATGGCGCTCAAGAGCTGTTGATGCCCGCTTTAATTCCTGAAGAAGTCTATGTCTCTTCAGGCCGACGGGAATCGTTTGGCTCCAACATGTTTGCGCTCAAAGATCGCTACGAGAAAAAATATGTCCTTGGACCAACCCATGAAGAATTGTTTGCGATGGCTGCGGCGATGGATGGCAAATCGTGGAAAGATTTTCCATACAATTTATACCAAATCCAAACCAAATATCGCGATGAAACCAGACCACGTTATGGGTTGATTCGAGTACGTGAATTCATCATGAAGGATGCGTATACCTTTGATAAAGATGAAGAAGGTCTCGATAAAGCCTATCTTAATATGTATGATGCCTATAATAAGATTTTTGATCGTTTGGGCCTCAATTATAAAATTGTAAAAGCCGATACGGGATTAATGGGCGGCTTATTATCGGAAGAATACCAAGCCATTTCTTCGATTGGAGAAGATATTGTAGTGGGATGCGAAGCGTGTGATTTTTCCAGCAACGAAGAAATCACCGAAGTCGTTGACACCATGGAGGATGATTTGAGTGAAGCCTTAGCCATGGAAAAAATCTTCACCCCTAATGTGGGCACCATTGAAGAAGTCAGCGCCTTTTTAGGCAAAGAGCCTTCCGATTTTGTAAAGACTTTGATTTATAACGCCGATGGGCAATTGGTCGCTTTCGTACTTCCTGGCGATCGCGATCTCAACGAAACCAAAGCTTCCAAACTGTTGAATGCTTTGGAACTCAACTTAGCTACGCCAGAAGAAGTCCAAAAGGCCACGGGTGCCCGCATTGGCTTTGCGGGTCCCGTAGGATTAAATATTCCAGTGTATATGGATCGTCAAGTGGCGCATAAAAAGAACTTTATTGTAGGCGCTAATGAAGACGATCATCACTTGAAAAACGTAAACTTAAGCGATTTTACGCCCACTTTAGTCGCTGATCTAACCCAAGTTAAAGAAGGCGATTTGTGTCCCAAATGCGGCCAGAAGTTGACCTTTGAACACGGAATTGAAGTAGGAAATCTCTTTAAACTTGGTACCAAATATTCCAAAGCCATGAATTTGTTGTATTCCGATCAAAACAACCAATTGCAACCCGTTTGGATGGGTAGCTATGGCATTGGTCTGGAGCGTTGCTTAGCTGCTGTAGCGGATCAATACCATGATGAGGCTGGCTTAATGTGGCCGGACAATCTAGCTCCTTTTAAAGTCGCTCTTGTGATTGTTTCTATGAAAGATGCCAAACAAGTTGAAGAAGCCATGAAGCTTTATGAGTATGCTAAATCCAAAGGCTATGAAGTTCTCTTAGACGATCGCACCGAACGAGCTGGAGTTAAATTTAAAGACATGGAACTCATTGGGATTCCCCATCGCATTACCTTTGGGAAAGGGGTCGCCAAGGATGTAGCGGAATATGTCATTCGTCAAGACGGTTCGAAACAAGAAGTCGCCTTAGAAGACTTACCCACTTTACTCGATACGTTGTACGCCTAATTGGTGTTTTACCATTCCTAATTTTGAGGAATGGTTTTTTTATGAATCAAGTTTTTAGGGTCCAAAAAGATTTAAAGAAAACTTTCTTCTTTTGACCTTAGTCTCAAGTGTTATTTTTTCTTAGAAGTTCTCGATACATCTCTTGTTGATCTTGGGGAATCTCTACAAATTGAAGGGCCTGTTCAATATTGAAATTTAGTTTTTTCATCACTTTATCCAACATTTCTAA
>CAYMGC010000068.1:0-8752 GCA_964389885.1 uncultured Erysipelotrichaceae bacterium
AGGCCTATGGGTACTCCTTTGAAGATTTTATTTTGAAAGCCCAAGATTTAGGGCTTGGAACCGTTTGGCTTGCGGCCACCATTCAACGACCCGCTTTTGAAAACGCCATCGAGCTTCAATCTCAAGAGCGCATGCCGGCGGTTTCTCCCATTGGCTATCCCGCTTCTAAGCCTTCCACCAAAGAAAAGTTGATGCGCTTAGGCATGAAATCAGATAGCCGAAAACCGTTTGAAACGCTCTTTTTTGACAAAAATTTTTCCACCCCACTTTTCGCCGATCAGGCTGGGGAATGGAGAGTTCCTTTGGAAATGGTTCGCTTAGCGCCTTCCGCCACCAACAAACAACCATGGCGCGTAGTGGTGGATGGAAATAGGGTGCATTTTTACGAAAAGAAAGCCAAAGGCTATGCCAACGCCCAAGGAGACATTCAAAAAGTTGATGTCGGAATTGCGATGCGCCATTTTGATTTGGCCTGCTTAGAGCAGGGGCAAAAAGGGCATTGGATCATTGACGATCCCCAGCTCAGTGAAGATCCTAATTTGGACTACATAGCTACATGGATAAACGAAAATGAGCGCTGATGTTCGATTTTCGAGTGCTATTCATTTTTTAATTCTTGTAAAAGAAGCGCAAACCCCGATGAGTTCTTCACAAATTGCGCAAAGCATTGGCACCAATTCCAGCTATATTCGAAAATTGGCCAGCTTACTTAAAAATGGCGGTCTTATTCAAAGTCATAAAGGAAAGATAGGATTTTCCTTAACCAAAGAAGCCAACCAAATCACTCTTTGGGATATTGCCCAAGCCGTCATGGAAATTGAGCGATTTCAGCTGTTTGAAATTCACCAAAACGCCAACGATGCCTGCATTGTCGGGGCCCATATTCAACCCACCTTGAATGCAATTTTTTCAAATCTCGATCAAGCCGCCCAAGAATTATTACAAAACCAAACTTTACAAGATTGCATTGATCAAATGCGTACGCAAATTGCTTTGGAACCAAAAGCGAATTAGAAAGAAGAATGTACTTTGAAAGCAGCCGTTTTAGACCATTACGATAAAAATGGAACGCAGCTTAAAATCCAAGATGTCCCGATGCCCACCATTCAAGCGGATGAAATTTTAGTGGAAGTCCACTATGCTGCGATCAATCCCTTGGATAACATGATCATCCGCAAAGAAGTCAAACTTCTAGTCGATTATCCCACGCCTTTGATTTTAGGCAATGAATATTCGGGAAGAGTAGTAAAAGTGGGCTCACAAGTCACCAAATTTAAAGTCAATGATCGCGTGTATGGCCGAATGCCTTTAAAAAATCCTGGTGCCTTTGCGCAATATGTGGCGGTTCCCGCTTCTTCGGCCAGTCGTATTCCGGACTATATGAGCTTTAAACAAGCAGCCACCGTCCCTTTAACCGCCTTAACGGCGATGCAAGCTTTTGAATTGATGGGGGCCAAGGCGGGGCAGACGATTTTTATTTCCGGAGGCACGGGGAGTGTCGGAGCGATGGCCATTCCCATTGCGCATCGGCTTGGCTTACATGTGATCACCAATGGCAGTGCGGCCAATAAAGAGCGGGTTTTAAATCTTGGGGCCGATCGTTTTATTGACTACCAAAAGGAAGATTTTTCCCAAACGCTTCACGATGTGGATTGTGTACTGGACACCTTAGGAATGAAGGCTTTACCAAAAGAATTTGAAATTTTAAAGCGTGGGGGCCACTTGGTTTCTTTACGCGGCCTGCCCAATGGCCGCTTTGCCCAAAGAATGCAGCTTCCTTGGTGGAAAAAAATGCTCTTTGGGCTAGCGGGAAGCAAGTTGGATCGTTTAGCCGCTAAAAAGGATCAAACGTATGATTTTTTGTTTGTCCAAGAAAATGGCGATCAGTTGGATATGATCAGTACGCTTTTTCCCACCAATGATCCGCTCCAAACCTCTATCGATGAAGTGTATACCGTAGAACATGTCAATGAGGCGTTGGATAAAGTGAAAACCGGTCATTCCACAGGAAAAACGTTGTTGGAATTCATTCCCGATTAAACATTAAAAAATGGCTAGAACTTCTTGTTACAAAAAAGTTCTAGCCATTTTCGTTTTTAGTTTACATACGCTTCATACAAATTGGGATCAATGGAATTTTGAATGAGCGTATAGACACTGGAAGCTTGTTGGCGAATGGCCTCTTTGGTGTCTTCATCCAATTCGACAATTTGACTGCCACTTTGTTCAATGGTTTCTATCCGTTCACTAATGCGTTCATCCGACATTTGCCGCGCGTATTCAACGGCCACTTGAGCGGCCTCATCAATGATTTTTTGATCTTCTTGGGGAAGACTTTGATAAAACGCTTCATTGGTGATGAGGGTTAACAAGTGGGGTAAGTGATTGGTTTCCACCATGTAATCTTGTTGTTCATACAAACGGTTGGAAACGATGACTTCATAAGGATTTTCTTGGGCATCAATGGTGTGCTGTTGTAAGCCAATGTACACTTCCGCAAACGACATGGGAGTTGGCGAAGCGCCAAGTGCTTCCCAAAAGCGTAGATGATAGGGATTTTCCATCGTACGAATTTTTTGCCCTTTGAAATCTTGTAAACAGGTCACGTTTTTATTGGTACTCATGATGCGAAAGCCTTGATCCGCCATTCCTAATAAGCGGTAGCCGCCATCTAAGTACACTTGATCGACCACCTCTTGAAATTCGGGTTGGTCAATGGTCTGGCGTAGCTCCTCTAACGAATCAAATACACAAGGCAAATCAAAAACCGCTAAATCTTTCATGAAGGTAACTTGTGGGGCGGTGTTTTGCACTAAAAAGGGAATATCCCCATCAGCACACGACTCCAACAAATCGCGATCGCCACCTAAAGTGGAGTTGGGATACACTTCAATTTTCATGCGACCATCGCTTTTTTCACTCACTTCTTGGGCAAATTTAACCGCAAACAATTGCGTGACGGTATCTTCTGGAGAAGCGGTCGCCAAAGGCCAGGCAAAGGTTTGCGAATCGCCATTGGAACAGCCAGCGATATTTCCCGCCACCAAAAGACACGTTACAAATGCGACCAAACGCATTTTGAATTTGGCAAGCATGCAGGCTCCTTTCTTTAAAGCAGACAAAGAGAAATCTGCGGAATAAACGTAATCAATAACAAGGCAATTAAGAATAAACCAATCATCGGCATCGCTTTTTTGGAAATATCGACGATCGGGACATCGGTTAAGGAGCTCGCCACAAAGAGATTGACCCCAATGGGTGGCGTCACAAAGCCGATGGCTAAGTTGACAACCATAATGACTCCAAACTGAATGGGATCCATCCCAATGGCTTCAATGATCGGCAATAAAATGGGGGTTAAGATCAAAATTGCGGGCGTGGTATCCATGATCATACCCACCAACAACAAGAACAAGTTGATCACCAGTAAGATCAAAATGGGACTATGGATGTTGTTGATGATCGCTTCGGAGACCAGTTGGGGCACATGTAAAATCGTTAAAACGCGAGAAAAAGCCGTTGAAGTCGCTAAGATAAACAAAATAGGGGTAAAGGTCCGCAAAGACTCCGTGATAATGGGCCATAAATCGCTAAAAGTAATGCTTTTGTATAAAAACATCGATACGATCAAGGCATAAAACACGGAGATGACCGCCGCTTCGGTTGGTGAAGCGATCCCCGTATAAATGCACCCCAAAATGATAATGGGGGAAAGCAACGCAAAAAAGCTTTCCTTTAAAACGCGCAGCAATCCCTTTTCGTGAAGCGCATTGACTTCCGCATCGATTTTGCTTCGATCTTCTCCATAGCGTTTGGCGTGGTAAACGGCATAGCCAATCAAAAGCAAAGCGATGATAATTCCAGGAATAATACCAGCCAAAAACAAATCACTCACCGATGCCCCACTTGCCATGCCATACATAATGAAGGGAATACTTGGGGGAATGATGACTCCAAGACCACCAGCTACGGCTACAATGGAAGCCGCAAAGGTTAAATCGTAGCCAAGGGAGGTCAAAATCGGAATGGTCATCGAACCTACGGCCGCTACAGTGGCTGGTCCCGAGCCAGAAATAGCGCCATAAAAAAGACAGGTCACAATGACAGCCGCAGGCATACCCGCTGGCAATTTACCGAGAAAATAGGCAAAGACATCAAACAAACGTCGTGAAATTCCCCCCTTGGCCATTAAAATGCCCGATAAAACAAACATGGGAACGGCCAACAGCGGAAAGGAATCCAAGCCGCCAAACATCGCCCGAATTAAGTATTTGGCTCCTACTGTAAAGGAAGGATCCATAATCGAGGGCAATACGGAGGTAATGCCAAGAGAAATGGAGACAGGAATCGCAATAATAAGCAAAACAAAGAACACGATAAATAAGAACAATACCTGCATTATTTTTCCCCTCCCAACGACTTGGCAGCCTCAATTTCTTCGTTTTCTAGTTGAGCGGCTACCGTTCCAGCTTGGGGTGTATTGGCCTCAATGACGGCATGCTCGGTGTTGTTTTGTGGATGGTTGTATTCAGGATGAGCGGGATCATACACTTTTTGCCCACAAGCCACTTTGAATTCGATAATCCAACGTTGCAAAATGCGAATCGCTACCAACACAAAGGAAACAAAGGGCGCCACTTGCACCCAATACATCGGAATTTGTAAAGCGGGAGAGACTTGTCCATTGCGCACGGAGGTCATAAAAAAGGACCACGCAAAGGGCAGCATGTACAAAAAGAAAATCAATTCAATGGTATGATTGATTACTTTTAAAATGGCTCGATTTTTGCGGTTGAGTGAGGAAGCAAATTGTTCGATTTTAATCGAAATGCAAAATTTTGTACAATAGCTCACACTCAAAAAGCCACTCCAAATAAAGAGATAGCGCGTCAGCTCTTCCGACCAAGACAATGAGGTTTGTAAAACATAGCGAGAGAAAACTTGAAGGCCCATAATCAAGGTCATCGCGATTAAAAAGATTCCAAGAAGCGCTTCTTCAAGATATTGGTTGAGCCAGGCTAAAACTTTTTTCATAGCAAAAAAAATTTCTCCTTTCTATCGTAAAAGCCATGAAAAACTACACAATTAATTGCATGATAGCAGTTTCAAGGCCGATGTGGCGGATAATTCGGTGAATTATGCCGCATTGTAAAAGATTTTGGGAACGACCTCACAAAAAAAGGCTAAGCTTTTGGCTTAGCCTAAAAATTTTTAGCTGGCTTTATGAATGGCACTGAGAACTTTTTCTAAGTCGTGTACGCCCATTTGCCCAGGAGCGGAAGCTTTTTTGGCGGCTCCAAAGGTCATGGCCGATCCAAAGGCTTCTCCCGAAACACGGCTGATGACCCCCATGCCACCCATGGACATGGTGATGATGGGACGATCGGCGTATTTAGAAGCCATTTCTTGGGTAGCGGCTAGCAGGGTGATGACATCGGCTTCGCTTTGGGGCATTACCGCAATTTTTGGAATGTCGGCTCCCATATCTTGCATTTTACGCAAGCGCGAAACGATATCGGCTTGATCGGGCGTTTTTTGAAAATCGTGGTTGGAGGCGATCACTTTGACATTGGCACCATGCACCGCTTCAATGATTTGGCTTACCAAGGCATCGCCGCTAAAGATTTCCACATCGACAAAATCCACATAGCCGGTGTTGGCCGCATCGATGTTGAGATTGGCATAGGCTTGATCTTCAATGGAACGTTCGCCGCCTTCTTTTGAGGTCCGAAAAGTCATCAACAAGGGGGTATTGCCCAGAATTTCACGAAGACTCGCTAAGACGTCTTTGACTTGGTTGAAGTCTTCCACGCCTTCAAACCAATCGACACGCCATTCCACTACGTCGACAGGCAATTCGTTAAACGTAGCCGCCTCGGCTAAAATTTCTTCTTTGGTTACGCCAACGATTGGCACGATAATTTTGGGTTGACCCGTTCCAATTTCTAAACCACGAACAATAACAGGATTCATATGTGGGTGGGATAAACAAGACTGAACTTGTTTAGACTCCTTTCTTTTTAAATTGCTTTATACTTTTTGAATCATCTTGTCATAGCGCATATTGACATATAAGCCAAGCAAGACACCAATACCGGTCACGACAATGTTCATCCACATTACGCTTGAAGCGCTCATGGAAGAAGCGGCGGTGAGCAAGGTATAGTTACAAAGCGAAGAAGCGATCATTACCAAAGCGGTAACCGTTCCCTTGATCTTTGGAAAGATCATGTTGCAAACAGAGGTGACGATTTGCAATAAGCCACCAGCCCCTGCCCAACCAATCACAAACGAACCAATGGTCATCATGAATTGGGAAGGGAAAAGGACAACTAAGACTAAAGCGACAAGGCAAATCACGGGATAGACCAAGATGAAGACTACGTCTTTGACTTTACGGGTCAAAAGCGCGGTAACAATTAAAGCCAAGATCGTTCCAGCCGAATACCACGTCTGCATAATCGAAGGATTGGCCCAATTGGCGTTGTTGGTCGCAAAGTTTTGGGCACAGTTTAACCAAAGTTGGAAGGTTCCTGTGCAGGTAAAGCCGATTAAAATCATCGCGATGGATTCAAGGGAGAAATGGGTGTGTTTTAAAGAGGAAAGAAGACCTTCTTTTTTCTCGGCCGCTCCACCTTCGCCTTCTGGCAAGGGGAAGAATAAAATACCCGCCAATAACACCAAATAAGCCGCTCCACAAATATAGAAAAGCTTGTTATAGGTAATCAAACCACCAGCGGTTACGCCAACTGTAATTCCTAAAAAGAAAGGCACTAACATTTGGCCAATGGCAATAAAGAATTTAATCCCCATGGTGGCAACCGAGGGAGCTTGATAAATGATTTCGGCTACGGCTGGATAAATTCCCGTATCCAAGAAGGAGTTGGCAATTCCTCCAATGATCGCACAAACATAGGCGACTTGATAGCCGCCGCCCGTTCCCATATTGAAGGCTAGCGCTAAGCCAAATAAGAACACCGCATAACAAGCCGAGCCAATGGCTGTGGAAATACGGCGGCCTAATTTATCGGACAAAGGGCCCGCAAAAGGCAAAGCAATGAGTCGACCCAATCCTAGAGCCGCCGAAATGGCCGTGATTTGCATCGCTGCCACTCCCCAAGAGGTCGCCAAAGCTTCTTTAATGAGCGCTTGGCCGAGGATTGAGCATCCAATGCCGTGAACAAAGTAATTGAGATACATGATCATGGCACTAGGAAAGTATTTCTTATTCATAACATTCCTTTCCATGCCTTTTGGAAAGGACACGCTTTTTCAAAAAAACAAGACGAAATTATCTTGCAAAAAGGGAACACAAAAACAGGGAGAGGCTTTCCTTCCCTGGACAAAAACGTGTAGACTCCAAAAGACTTTATAGTGGTTCCTTTTTTTTTGCTTTTGCCAAAAAGCTCTTTTGAATCGTCACAAACAAAAGAATTCAAGTCGTCATCAAAGTGATTGCGCTTTCTTTGATTGGCGTTCTGAATATATCCTATTTTTTCCAAATTGGTCCAATACTTTAAATTTATGCTTTTTATACTTTTAAACTATTAATTTTCAAATAAAGACCAAGAAGCTAAAGGGCAAAGATTTTCCTTTCTCTATAAATTTATGTCTAAAAGATATGAGTAAACTTCACTTGCGTTCTCTTTATTGCAAAGCTTTAAAAAGTTAGAGGTGTATATGACTCTGAATCAAATTCATTACTTTGTGCAAATTGCTCACTTTGAAAATTATCGTTTGGCTGCTCAAGCCCTGCATATTAGCCAACCTTCCCTTTCTCGTTCCATGGCGTTGTTGGAGGAGGAATTAAAAACGCCACTTTTTGAAAAAAAAGGGCGTGGCGTAACGTTGAGTAAAGCCGGTCGAATTTTTTTGGAACAGGCTTTATCCATTGAAGCGGCTTGTACCAAAGCTCTTCAAACGATGCAAGAAATTGCCTGTGGTGGAGGTGTGATTGATGTTGGCTATGTATTTCCCTTAGCGAAAGACTTTATTCCAAAATGCCTTCAAACCTTTTTAAAAGATCCGCAAAACGAAGCCATTTCCTTTCGATTGCACCAAAAATCCACTGCGGATTTAATTCAAGATATCCAACAAGGAAAATTGGATGTTGGATTTGGATTTTTTGTCGAACCCAATGATTTAGCCAAATATCCCGTTCTTTCTTTAAATGTAGTGGCTGTGCTTCCTTTAAATCATCCTTTAGCCAAACATCAGGAGCTTTGTGTAAATGAGCTTCTTCAATATCCTATGATTGGCTATGATTCCACCTCTTGTATGGATCGCTTTTTACAAGATTTTTATGTTAGCCATCAAGTGTATCCGCATTTTTTAGCTCAAGGTCCGGATGAACATACTCTTTGCTCCTTAGTGCGTCAAAATTTAGGAGTGGCTTTAATGTTAGAAAACGATGAACTCAAGGAAGACTCCCTTTGTGTACGCCCTTTGAAAGATGGTTTGAACCCTTTTGTGGTGTATTTATTTTGGAAAGAAGATCGCGAACAACTTCCCGCCGTCGATCGATTTTTGCAGACCATTCAACAGATGTTTTCGTTGAAAGAGGAAGTGAAAAAAAGCCATGCTTAAATGCATTTTAAAAATTTTGTTTCCTCTATGTCATCTTGCGTTTATCATTGAATTGTCACAAACAGGAGAGTTCAAAACTTTACAGGGAAAAAATTAAGGAAATATACTTCGATGAACATGAAAAAGAAATACCCCAAAATTTTTGAGCCTCTTACAATCAAACGTA
>CAYMGC010000069.1:0-8464 GCA_964389885.1 uncultured Erysipelotrichaceae bacterium
GCCATCCTGTTTAATTTTGGCTCTCGTGTTGAATTACTTCTTTCACTATGTATTAGTAACAATCATTTTTTAAGCTACTTTCAATAAAAGGAGAAACTATAATCATGGAAGAATTAATCAGGATTGAGAATCTTTCAAAATCCTTCAAAACGAATACAGTCCTAAAAAAGGTAAATTTATCCATTTATCCAGGTGAACTGATTCACATACAAGGAAGCAATGGATGTGGAAAATCAACACTTTTTAAAATTATTGTTGGTCTTCTCGATCAAGATACTGGTGAAATTATTCAATCAGAAAATCTAAAATTAGGAGCTCTTATTGAAAATCCAGGATTTGATGAACGATCCACCTTGAAGTCTAATCTGAAATTTCTTTCCTATATTAGTGGGATAGATTTTCCTGAACAGACTGTTCGAAATCTCTGTCAAAAGCTTGATCTAAATTTAGATTTAAAAACTAAAATGAAGGATTTTTCTCTTGGAATGCGGCAAAAAGCGGGAATTATTCAAGCGATCATGGAAGAACAAAATTTGATTCTTCTTGATGAGCCAACTCGAGGTTTAGATCAGAAATCGATAGAAGAATTTATTGACCTCATTCAATTGCTGACTCAATCCGGAAAATCTGTTGTAATCGCTTCCCATGATTTAATCAATGATATTCCTTATACCAAAAAATACTCTCTTGATAATGGAATTCTTCGTCTGTTATGAACCATCAAATTAAAAAGTGGAATTTTTTAAGAATTTTAAGCCATTTAATAATAATTTGGCTTGCTTCCTATCTTATTTTTCTGATTGCCTCAAGTGAGGAAGTATATTTTCAAATTAAGTATCTTGTCAACATGGATCTAGGCCTTTATTTGGCTGTGGACCTTTTGAATCTGTTTTTGGTTTTAGGATTATTTCAAGATATTGTTTTACCTTATTACTCTTTAGAGCAATTCATTCGGATCCGTTGTCAAAAAAAGACTTTTTATCTTCTGCTGCTTCAACAATATTTTCTTTTTATTGGAGAATTTCTGGTTCTGAATGGATTAAGTGATTATCTAATTATGAGGCATATTTCATTCCAACTCATCTTTATTAATTTAATTCTGATCTTAATTATGGCTCATTTGGTGATCTTATTCATAAAGAATTCAGATTGGAATTATGTGCTTTCTGTTCTTTTAGTGTTTCTCTTTCGATATCTTATGATGTTATCTCTATAAGAATAGTTTTAATATCTCAATCTCAAGGTCTCATCCCTCTTCATGAGAAGAATATTTTTATCTAACTTCTAGGAGTTAGATTCTTTTTTATTTTCTAGGAATTTGGATCTTTAGTCTGAGCTTTTTAAAATTATGGAGAAATTGTGGAAGAAAAAAAATTAAATTCACAAATTTTTTAGGTTGTCAAATCATTTTCAAACTCGTAATATAGGTAAGCATGCGTGGGAGGACTTTGCGTCCGAAAACCACTGCATAAGACCAATTTTTTAATAGGAGGATCTTATGGCAAAGAAGAAGAAAAAAATTACCAAAGTGGTAAAGCTTCAGTTCCCTGCAGGTGGCGCTAAACCAGGTCCAGGCTTGGCTGGTGTCGGCATTAACATGCCTCAATTCTGCAGCGCGTTCAATGATGCAACCAAAGAACGCAGAGGTGACATCGTTCCTGTTGTCATTACTGCTTATGAAGACAAGAGTTTCGATTTCGTATTGAAAACTACTCCAGCTGCACAAATGATTAAAAAGGCAGCTGGTGTGTCCAAAGCCAGCGGCGACCAAAAAGTGACTTCCGGTTCCATTACCGCAGATCAACTTAGAGAAATCGCTGAATATAAAATGCCTGACTTAAATGCAAACGATATTGATGCCGCCATGAAAATCGTTGCGGGTACCGCAAAGAACATGGGTATCAAAGTCACAGGATATGAAGGGTAAGGAGGACGAAGATTATGGCAAAAGTAAGTAAACGCTATAAAGCTGCTAAAGAGCAGATCGACCGTACCAAAGTGTATCCTGTAGAAGAAGCAATTGCTTTAGCAAAAAAAGCAAGCTCTGCTAAATTTGACGAAACTGTTGAAGTATCTTTCAACTTGAATGTTGACCCTCGTCATGCCGACCAACAAATTCGTGGGTCTGTTGTATTGCCTTATGGTACAGGTAAATCCCAACGCGTAGCCGTTGTGGCAGAAGGCGATAAAGCCAAAGAAGCTTTAGAAGCTGGTGCTGATATTGTTGGAGCCGATGAATTCATTCAAGAAATCCAACAAGGTCGTCTTGACTTTGATGTATTAATTACAACTCCTAACATGATGGGAAAACTTGGCCGTTTAGGTCGTATTTTGGGTCCTAAAGGCTTAATGCCAAACCCAAAATCCGGCACGATCTCCCAAGATCTTCGTGGTGCGATCGAAGCGGTTCGTAAAGGTAAAGTCAACTACCGTGTTGATAAAGCCGGTAACATTAACTTGTTAATCGGTAAAGTATCCTTTGACGATGACAAACTGATTGGAAACTTCCAAACTGTTTATGATGTGATCAAAAAGGCTCGTCCTTCTAAAGTTAAAGGAACTTATATGAAAAACCTTGTCATCTCTACTACTATGGGTCCTGGTATCCATGTAGAAATTAAATAATTAGAGTTTGACATTAGGAAAGTGATTCTTTAAGATTAGTGTGTTCTCAATGTTCCAAAGACGTAACGGCTAAGTGTCAAGTAATTTGACCAAAGCTTAATCATGTTGCCGAGGGATTGATCAGCATTTTTTCGTATGCCAATCAAGCCCGCGTAATGCGGGCTTTCTTTTGAATATTGATGCAATAAACACAGAAAAGAGAGGAAAAACTCAATGAACAAAGACGTCCTTGCCCAAAAGGAAGCTGATGTTGCTGAGCTGTCCAAAAGAATTTCTGACTCTAGTTCTGTCGTTGTCGTAGAATACCGCGGTTTAAGCGTAGCGGATCTTACTGATCTTCGTAACGCATTACGCAAAGAAGGCGTAGATATGAAGGTATATAAAAATACCATCGCTCAACGCGCGGTTGACCAGCTCGGTCTTGAAGGCCTTGACGCTGCTTTGAAAGGCCCGAATGCCCTTGTCTTCGGTGCTGACCAAGTAGCGCCTGCTCGTGTCCTTGCCGATTTCGCCAAAGGACATGAGAAGCTGATCTTAAAAAGCGGCATCGTAGATGGAGCAGTCGTTGACGAAGCAACCATCAAAACATTGGCTAGCTTACCTAACAAAGATGGTATGTTGGCTAAGTTTGCATCTCTGTTGAATGCACCTGTTATTAAATTTGCCTTGACTGTTAAAGCTTTGGCTGAAAGCAAGTCTGAAGGCGCCGCTGCATAATATTGCAGTATATTTGGAGGAAAATAGAAATGGCTAAAATTACTCAGGAAGACATCCTTGCCTATCTTGAAGAGGCAACCATTCTTGAATTGAACGATCTTGTAAAAGCAATCGAAGATAAATTTGGTGTTGTAGCTGCTGCTGCCGTGGCTGGTCCTGCTGCTGCTGAAGCTGTTGATGAAGGACCAAGCGAAGTAACTGTTACTTTAACTGACATCGGTGGTACAAAAGTTGCAGTTATTAAAGCTGTTCGTGAAATCACTGGTCTTGGCCTTGTTGATGCGAAGAAACTTGTTGACTCCGCTCCTGCTACAATCAAAGAAAACATTGCTCCAGAAGAAGCTGAAACCATCAAAGAAAAACTCATGGCTGCTGGTGCAACTGTTACAATTAAGTAGTCAATTTAAATTACGCAAAGCGAAAAGCTTTGCGTTTTTTATTTTAGGGATTAATCTTTCTTCTTATTTCATTTCTTTTCTCCTTTAAAAGGGCAAAAAAAAAGACCGGAAAAATCCGGCCAACCCAAGAAATGAGATTTTTGCCTGTTGTTTATGCAGGTGGGTTTTCTGTCTTACGTTTAGGATACCGATATCATCAATCGAATGAATCCAACGGTCTTCGACACCGGTAAGTACATCCGAAATCCCATATCTCAAGTGTAGGAAAAATGTAATTCCTTGGGCGAAATCATTATAACAAATCATAGGAAGAATGCTAGCAAGAGAGTTAAAAACTCTAAAAAATTTGAAAGATTTTTATAACTCGTCTCCTCTTCCTGATTAGTTATAATCTTAATTTACCTTTAATTATTAAAATAAAGTTAAAAAATAATTTTTTTAAAATTATTTTTTAGAATTGTCCTTTGCTTAATAAAAAGGAAACTAAAGGCGGCCCAAGGTAAATTTTTCCGAACCGGCTCATTTTAGAATATAGAGAAAGAATGAGCTTATAAGAGAGCTTAATGATTCTTCTTGGAAAAGAAGAAATGAGAAAAGATAAAAGTCAAAGGTTAGCCAATAGTTTAAAGAAGGGAGAGGACGGATTTTTCTTTGGAATCCGCTATTGCCATGAAAAAAAATAGGAATATATGGAGCTTGGCTTCTTGGTGGTCCACGCAAGAAATACAAAAAGGAAGAACGAGTTATTTTTTTGATTCTTCCCAACCAGCTTTAGTATCCCTTGAAGATATCTCTATCAATTTAGATGGAAAAACTATTTTAGATCATTTTTCTTTGCAAATTGAAAGGGATCAACGAATTGCTCTGATGGGGCCTTCGGGGGTGGGTAAGAGTACGTTATTGAAGGTTTTAGCTGGACTTCTTGAACCCAATGAAGGAAGAGTCCATCGTCAAGGGAAGGTCTCTATGGTGTTTGATCAAGATGAATTATATCCAATGCTCTCTTGCTTCGAAAATATTGAGTTAGGGATTGATTTTTCCAAAACGCCTTTAAACCAACGGCGATCGATGACGAAACATTGGATTCAGGTTTTTGATTGCCAATCTTTCTGGAATCAAAAAGCGAGTACGCTTTCCGCTGGGCAGCGCAAGCGAACAGGTTTAGCCCGTGCCATGATGAAAGAACCAGATCTTTTATTGTTGGATGAAACTTTCCATGCGCTTGATGAAACCTTGCGACAACAGTTAATGGAAACCATCTTAGCTTTACAAGCTCAAATGCATTTTGCCTTGGTTTTTTCTACCCATGATGTAGCCGAAGCGGAATTTTTAAAAGCCCAAATATTAATTTTAAAAGAAGAATAGGTCAGAAAAATATTGGGAAAAGGTTTACCAATTGTTTTCCTTTTCCCTTCTTCTTCTTTAGATTGAATTGGTATTTTAGAGCCATGAAAACTTATAAGATCAACAAAAGGTTAAAGAAATTAGGATTTAAGGCTTGGTTCCTTGCCATTTTTCTTTTTGGTTTCTTTGGATGTACTTTTTGGTCCTCCTCAGAAAAGCTACAGCCCGAGGATGGAATGCCCTATTATTTTCAAACGGACGAAAAATACCAAAGTACATGGTATGGGGATGGATTTTTGAAGGATACAGGTTGTGGACCGACTTCCTTAGCAATGGCTCTAAGTTTTTTAACCAAGCAAGCCATTTCTCCTATAGATGTGGCGGAGTATGCTCAACAACACGGCTATTATGTGGATGGTGTGGGGACGGCTTGGTCCTTATTTGAAGATTATCCCGCTCTTTATGGAATTAATACTTGGCAATGTATAGTGGATGAAACGTTGGTAGCTGAGGAACTCGCTCAAAATCACGTTTTGATTTTGTCCATGGGACCTGGAGATTTTACTTCGGCTGGTCACATTATGGTCATTAAAGATTTAGATCATACCAACCAAACAAATGTTCACGATCCCAATTCTAAAGCTAAATCGAAACCTTGGAATTTAGCGACTGTATTAGCTCAAGCGAAAGCCGTTTTCGTATTGCCTCAACCATAAAAAATGCCCCTCCGATTTATTTTCCAATCGGAGGGGCATTTTAATATTTATCATTACAATATAACTCAAAATTTAGGTGTTGGCAAATGAAATGTTTATGATATACTTAGATTACACAAAAGAAAGAGGGTTCAAGTGATATAGAAAAAATTGTGAGAAATTGAAACAAATTGCTTCTCGTTTCATCGTTCAATAGTTTTTACCTGATCAGAATATTAAAAGACTTGATTAACTTTTTAAACTTTTCAAAACGTTTTACCAAAGACTGTTTTTGGAAAGTCAATTTTAGAACATGGTTTGACGGACGGATACTCTATTGAACAGGAAAATCTTTCACAAGGCTTTATTATTTTCATAAGCTTGAAAAAAAGAACCTTTATAGATTTTCCATTTGACCTTTGATTTTCAAACACAATTCTTTCACTTTTTTAAAAGTGATTGATGACTTGTTTTTAGGGAGAAGTTTTTCTTCCTCTTAGAAAAGAAAGGAACTTTATCAAATGCAAAAATCTACTTTTTCTCTTTCAACTCTTTCTCCTTCGCAAATTGACGCTTACGCCTCGTTGGTCGCTACAGCGTGTTTTTCACAACTTTGTTGTTGGATTCAAAACCATCCTAATTTTTTTCAAGGAGATGGGGAATTGAACCAAAGCGAAATGATCCCTCTTCTTACGGCGCGCGCTTTGGCTGCTCAAAAGCAGGTTAATACTTCCTCTTTTGATCCTGACACTTTTGAAGCCATCCAAGCTCAGGCCCAAGAACTTGGGGCTCAATTTTGGAAAACACTTCTTCAAGCGTCTCTTCCACAAGAGGATATCAACGAAGGATTGGAAATCCTCGATTTAGAAAAATCTTTCTTTTAGAAGATTTTTCTTCTCTTGCGCTTTTAGCCATGCTTAAATTCTTTTAAGAATTTAAGCGTTTTTAATTTTTAGCCTCTATTTATCAATGTGCTTTTTAATAAAAATATATTTTTAAAATAGAGTTGATTAAATAAATTAATGATATAATAAATTTCCTAGAAAGGTGGCGAGGTATTTTGAATAAAGATCATTCTTTTAAGGTAGAAGTCGATGTTCCTGAAGATACTCTTACCTTAAATCCCGACGATTTTGTTGAACTTCTTCATACAATAGCAACCTATTGTCTTTCCCAGGCCTATGGGATTCTTACTTCAAAGGATGATTTCGACCAAGATCAAAAAGGAAAGTCGAAAATTGGAACTCCCTTTGAAATGTTATTGGCTCATGCCATTGCCGCTCAAGAAGTAAGAGACGAAGATTTTTCTCCTCTTGAGGTCAAGCTTCGCCATTCTATCGCTAAAAAATGGGTAAGTCACTATTTTATGGAATTAGCGGAAGATGACCTTCCTCCTGAAGAAATTTTAGGAGCGCTTCTTGCGATTAAAGCCGCCTCAAAAAGAGATAAGGACGAGGCTCAAGCAGCACAAGATGAGATGTTAAGAGAAATCATCGAAAGCTTGAAAGACGAAGAATAATAAAGAAAGATAGCCAGAACTCGGTAGGTTTAGAAGTTCTGGCTATTTCTATTTTTAGGTTAAGCTCATCTTTTCCTGGAGAGGAATCGAATGGATTAAGAAAAGTATAAGTAACTTTAAAGTTTTATTCGGACTCTAAAACGAGTTTTACCGCATTGGCAATCCCATTGTTATAGACCGAGGTAGTGACATAATCGGCAGCCGCTTTTACTTGATCTTTAGCTGTCCCCATAGCGATTCCTAAACCGGCCTTTTCAAGCATTCCTAAGTCATTGGTGGAATCGCCAAAGGTTACGGCTTCTTGCCAATCTAGATTTTCTTGATCTAAAACCGCCTCAATTCCTCGAGTCTTATCGTTTTCTTTTGGGAAAATATCATACGCAAATCCTTCGGTTTTCACGTTGATTAAATCAAGACGTAAATCGGGATGCTTTTCCATAAAATCTTGAATGAGACTGGGATCTTTAGTCATCACCACTGCGTTATAAGCGGGGTGCCGTTTGTGGTACGAAAGTGTGGGATCATAAAACAGGCCATCTAGGGAGTTGGTATATTTGGCAAACTCATAAGTGGGATAGAAATCGTTATAAATATAAGAAGCATCTCCAAAGTGAATCATTAAGCCAAGTTGATGGTCTTTTACAAGTGTAAGTAGATCTTCTAAAGTTTGAGAGGCAATGGGATTGGCATCCATTACATTGAAATTTTGATCTAAGGTGTATCCTCCATTGATCAAAACATAGCCATCAAATTGGACATGGTCTAAAATGGGGCGCAACATATTAAGGGGCCGACCGGTAGCAGCATAGACTTTCATTCCGTTGTCTTTGAACGTTTGAATGGCTTTGATGGAGGAAGGTTGAACTACATCCTTTTCCGTTTGATAAAGGGTGCCATCCATATCAATGAATACGATTTTCTTTTTCATGTTTTTACTCCTTTCCGTTCTGGTTTTAGTGTAACAAAAATTTAACCGGGCCTTATTTTCGTGCTTAAAGGGCACAATTTTAAGACAGGAGAGAATTTAAAAGAGATACAAAAAGAATCCCACTTGGTTTTTCAAGTTTTCTAGCCGTTTAAAAAATTTCTAGAAAATTTTATTGACATTACATCTCCTTTTAGATATGCTTGCAAAGCATGCAATGAGCGGCTGGGTCGCTCTTTTT
>CAYMGC010000070.1:0-1460 GCA_964389885.1 uncultured Erysipelotrichaceae bacterium
CCACGATCTTCTAAATGCTTGATCTGGTTTTTCATATGTTGATAGTCTCTTGGCACAATTTTCTTGAAATGGGGAAGCATCTCTTCATAATGGGCCAAGATTTCAGCAGCTTGTTTGGAATGCGTGGCGGCCAAATGTTCTTTTAAGATCGCTTGAAGGGTTTCGATATCTTGACGAGCTTCTACGGCTTCAATATCGACAAGTTCTTGATTCACCCGAGTATACAAAGTGTGATCGGTATCCAAAACATAGGCAATGCCTCCACTCATACCCGCCGCAAAGTTTTTGCCGGTAGGACCTAAGACAACTGCAATGCCTCCTGTCATGTATTCCAAACCATGATCGCCGCATCCTTCGGCTACCGCAATGGCTCCCGAGTTACGTACACAAAAGCGTTCTCCCGCTTTGCCATTGATGAAGGCTTTGCCTTTGGTGGCTCCATATAAAGCGACGTTTCCAATGATGACATTATCCTTCGCTTCAAAGCCTTTTACTTGAGGAGGATAAATGGCCAAGGTTCCTCCAGAGAGGCCTTTACCAAAGTAATCATTCGCATCCCCTTCGCACTCTAAGCGCAATCCTTGAGGAATAAAAGCCCCAAAGCTTTGGCCCGCTCCTCCTTTGGCTTTGACGGTCCATAAGTTGGCGGGAATATCTTCATTCTCCCGCAAAGATTTCGTAATTTCTGAACCTAAAATTGTACCAAAGGTGCGGTTCGTGGAACAAATGTCCACTTCCATTTGAGCGGGTTTGCGCCGTTTAATGGCTTTTTGCAAAGTGGGAAGCACCACATCCAAATCGAGCGATTTTTCCAATTGAAAATCATAAGCTTGCTCTTTTTGATGGCACATCGGTTCAATGCCTTCCAAGAGATCTTCTAAATGGGCCAAGGAGGCGCGGGGAGTAATGGTTTGATCCACTTCGAGCAGCTCCGCATGGCCAATCATTTCATCTAACGTTCTAAAGCCAAGTTGGGCCATGATTTCGCGCAACTCCATGGCGGTAAACCGCATAAAGTTCATCACGTATTCTGGCTTACCTTTGAAGCGTTTACGCAACTCTTCATTTTGAGTGGCCACGCCAAAGGGACAAGTATCCAAAGAACAAACGCGCATCATCCGACAACCCATGGTTACGAGCGGGGCGGTGGCAAAGCCATACTCTTCCGCTCCAAGAAGGGCAGCAATCGCGACATCTTGACCCGACATCAATTTTCCATCGGTTTCGAGAATGACTTGTTGGCGTAAACCATTTTCACAAAGCGCTTTATGCGATTGCATCAAGCCAAGTTCCCAAGGCAATCCGGCATGATGAATGGAAGATTGCCCTGCCGCACCTGTGCCTCCATCGTAGCCAGAAATTAAAATGACACTTGCCCCCGCTTTGGCTACTCCACAAGCAACTGTTCCGACTCCATTTTCGGAACAAAGCTTGACGGAAATACGAGCCTGACGATTGGC
>CAYMGC010000070.1:1560-8385 GCA_964389885.1 uncultured Erysipelotrichaceae bacterium
TTCCGACTCCATTTTCGGAACAAAGCTTGACGGAAATACGAGCCTGACGATTGGCATTTTTCAAATCAAAGATGAGTTGTGCCAAATCCTCAATGGAATAAATGTCATGATGAGGAGGTGGAGAAATCAGTGTAACGCCTGGCGTTGAACAACGGGTTTGGGCAATCCAAGGATAAACTTTTTGCCCCGGTAAGTGGCCGCCTTCTCCCGGTTTTGCTCCTTGAGCCATTTTGATTTGAATTTCATTGGCGGAGCAAAGATAGGCTGAGTCCACGCCAAAGCGACCAGAAGCCACTTGTTTAATGGCGGAATTTTTATTCGTACCATAGCGTTCTGGGCGTTCACCGCCTTCTCCAGAATTGGAGCGGCCGCCAAGGGTATTCATGGCAATGGCCATGCATTCATGGGCTTCTTGCGAAATGGATCCATACGACATCGCACCGGTTTTGAAGCGACGTACGATCGATTCTACAGGTTCGACTTCCTCAAGAGGAATGGGGTTTCCTTCTTTCAATTTAAGAAGATTGCGCAAATTATGAGGACGAGCTGGATCATGAATCATTTGTGAGTAGGCCTTAAATAATTCATAATCGCCTTCTTGAGTCGCTTTTTGAAGCATTACAATGGCCTTTGGATCGTATAAATGATCCTCTTTCCCCTTACCAGAGCGCAATTTATGAAAGCCAATGGAATCAAGTGAGGTATTGACCGATAAACCAAGGGGATCGAAGGCTCTGGTATGGCGCCATAACAAATCCTCTTCGATTTCTTTTAAGCCAATGCCCCCCATTTCGTATTGGGTATTGGTGAAGTAGGCATCGATTACATCTTTGGCAATGCCTACGGCTTCAAAAATTTGTGCGCCTTGATAGGATTGCAGCGTTGAAATTCCCATTTTGGCAGCGATTTTGACGATGCCATCGAGAACAGCTTGATTGTAGTCCTCAATGGCTTTAGAGGGTTCTTTGTCCAAAATGTCCTTATCAATGAGTTCTTCAATGCATTCATGAGCTAAGTAGGGATAGATCGCACTGGCTCCAAATCCAAGAAGTGCTGCAAATTCATGCACCGTTTTGGGTTCAGCACTTTCCAATAAGATGGACATGGCCGTTTTCTTTTTCGTGCGGACTAAGTATTGCTCCAAAGCGGAAACCGCCAAAAGGCTAGGAATGGCCATATGGCTTTCGTCTACCCCTTTATCCGATAAGATCAAAATGGAACAACCATCACGATAAGCTCGATCGCATTCAATAAAGAGCTGATCAATGGCATCTTTTAAAGGCATTCCTTTATAAAAAAGCAAGGAAATGACGCGAGATTTTAAGCCAGGTTTATTTAAACCTCGAATTTTATCCATATCGCGCGCATCCAAAATGGGATGATTGATTTCTAACATCGCGCAGTTATCGGCTTTTTCTTCTAAAAGATTGCCTGAGCTTCCAATGTAAATGGTGGTATCCGTAACGACTTTTTCCCGTAAAGAGTCAATAGGGGGATTGGTAACCTGCGCAAAGAGCTGTTTGAAATAGTGGAACAAACTAGGATGCAACTTGGACAACAAGGCCAAGGGAACATCCGTTCCCATGCTCGCCACTGGTTCTTTACGGGATTTGGCCATCGGTAAAATTTGGTCGTTGACATCCTCATAGGTGTAGCCAAATACCCGGTAAAGTTGATCACGCAAGGCTTGGTCATGCATCCGTGGTTTTTTATCGGGGGCTTTTAGATCTTCAAGATGCAACAGTTTGAGATTGAGCCATTCCCCATAAGGATTGTTGGCGGCATAGCTCTTTTTAAGTTCTTCATCTGGAATCATGCGCCCTTGTACGGTATCGATGAGCAACATCTTTCCTGGCATTAGGCGAGATTTGAGAGCAATGTCTTCAGGGGGTAAATCTAAAACGCCCACTTCGGAAGATAAGATGAATAAGCCATCTTTGGTAATGTAATAGCGGGCTGGACGCAAGCCATTGCGGTCGAGTACAGCTCCACATACTTCTCCATCGGAAAACAAAATAGCCGCTGGACCATCCCAAGGTTCCATCATGGTGGCGTAGTAATGATAAAAATCCTTTTTGGCTTGATCCATAGGAACATGTTTCCAAGGTTCGGGAATGGAAATGGCGACCGCTTTGGCTAAATCCATTCCATTCATCATTAAAAACTCCAACGTATTATCAAGCATCGCTGAGTCGGAGCCATCTGGATTGATAACAGGCAAGACGCGCTTGTATTGTTTATCAATCAGAGGAGAAAACATGGATTCTTCACGGGCCAACATTCGGTTGGCGTTTCCGCGAATGGTGTTGATTTCCCCATTGTGAGCAATCAGACGATTTGGATGTGCCCGTTTCCAAGAAGGCGTGGTGTTGGTGGAAAAACGGGAGTGGACAATCGCAATAGCACTTTGGTAGTCCGGATCTTGGAGGTCTTCGTAAAAGCGACGCAATTGATCAACCAAAAACATTCCTTTGTAGACAATCGTCCGACACGATAAAGAAGCGACATACGTATTGGGACAACTTTTTTCAAATTCGCGTCGTACAATATAAAGCAATTTATCAAATTCTTTGGCTGTATGAATGGTATCAGGTCGTTTTAAAAAGACTTGCCAAATGGAAGGCATGCATTCATACGCTTTTTGACCCAAAATTTCTTCTTGAACCGGAACTTTACGCCAACCGAGTACTTTACAACCCTCTTTTTGAGCAATGGTCGTAAAGAGTTTTTTAGCTTGGTTTTGTTCCAACTCATTTTGTGGAAAGAAAAACATTCCCACTCCCGTATGATGATCAGGAGTATAGTCTAAACCATCTTTTTGGGCGGCTTTTTCAAAGAAGCGATCGGAAATCTGAAGCAAAATCCCTACTCCATCGCCCACGGTTCCAGAAGCATCCTTTCCAGCCCGGTGTTCGAGTTTTTCAACGATGTGGAGGGCTTGGTCAACGACAGTATGGGACTTGCGCCCATCGATTTGACACACCACCCCAATTCCACAGGCATCGTGTTCTCTAATCAATTCATTCATGCACAAATTCCTTCTTTCTATACGCCGCTTTCGCCATAGTTGGCTAAAACGCGGGCCGAGGGGTCGTCGACGTTACAGCCTTCCCACTCTTTATTGGGCATCCAGAATCCAGCAATCATATGCGCCTGGCCTGGATAGTATTTCTCAAATAAATCCCGATATAATAAAGATTCTTTGGTAAATGGAGTCGCATAAGGATATTTTTTAGCCGCTTGAGCTAAGTCTTCATCCGAGTAGAGATCGTTAGCATAGGCTTTTAAATCATCGGCCATCGAGTGGCCAACCGCATCGGAAAAAGCTGCTTTTTGCCGAAATAAAATGGATTCCGGCAACAAATGATCCGCTTCAAAGGCATGGCGTAATAAATATTTTCCCATGTCGTAAGTATTGAGCTTCAAAGCGGGATCAATCGCCATGACATACTTCACAAAGTCCAAATCCCCAAAGGGAACGCGAGCTTCCATAGAATGAGTGGAAATGCAGCGATCCGCACGCAATACGTCGTACATGTGCAATTCTTTTACCCGCTTTTGACTTTCTTCTTGGAAAGCTTGGGCACTTGGCGCAAAATCTGTGTATTTGTAGCCAAAAAGTTCATCGGAAATTTCACCCGTTAAAAGCACACGAACGTCGCTGATTTGGCGAATCTTTTTGCATAACAAATACATTCCCATAGAGGCTCGAATGGTGGTGATATCAAAGGTAGCTAGTTCGGCAATGACTTCTTCTAAAGTGTCTAAAACTTCTTGGCGAGTCATAATCAGTTCATGGTGGTTACTCCCAATAAAGTCGGCCACTTGTTTGGCGTACTTTAAATCGATGGCATCGCTATCCATACCAATGGCAAAGGTTTCAATAGGACGGTCTAATTGCTGAGCCGCAATGGCACAAACCAAAGAAGAATCCAAGCCGCCAGAAAGCAAGAAGCCAAGGGGCATATCGGAATCTAAGCGTTTGTTGATGCCTTCAACTAAAAGGTCATGGATTTGGGCACAAACCGTATCCACATCGCCTTGCACCACTTCATCCACTTGGGTCATATCGCGGTAACAAACAAACTGTCCATCTTGGTAATAATGTCCAGGTGGGAAAGGATAAATCTCTTCCACAAGATCCACTAAGTTTTTAGCTTCTGAGGCAAAGCAGATTTCACCTTTTGGCGTATAGCCATAATGCAAAGGCCGAATGCCAATGGGATCACGAGCGGCAATAAGAGATTGATGTTGGCCATCATAAAGCACACAGGCAAATTCCGCATCCAATTTGGCAAACATGTCAGTACCATATTCCTTAAAAAGCGGTAATAAAATTTCGCAATCGGAGTTGGATTGAAAGACATACCCTTTGGCTTCAAGTTCTTTTTTCAATTTGCGAAAGCCATAAATTTCTCCATTGCAAATCACAGCATCATCATCAAGGAAAAAAGGTTGCATTCCAGAGGAATCGACTCCCATGATGGTTAACCGTTGAAAGCCAAGTACCGCTTTTGGCAACACCACAATGCGTTGATCATCGGGTCCACGACTTTGGGTTTTATCTAAGGCAGCCTCGACTTGTTTCAGATCAGGCTGGTCAGTTTCCATCGCAAATACAGTGCACATAATGTGTTCTCCTTTAATTTTTTCGACATCCTTGATCCAACAAGCTCAAGGTTCAGTGCAACGAAACAGAAAACTTTAAGAAAAGAAGAAGCGGCCATAAAGGCCGCTTGAAGTTTAAATTTTAAAGGCCAAACAACAACTCATCGTAGGATGGGAAAGGCCAAGCTTCTTTAGAAGTGATGGTTTCAAGGGCATCGCAAGGTTGACGCAAGGCATCCATGTCTTCGAGCAACACTTCTTTAACGAAGAAAGAACGTTCTTCTAAAGTGGGCAATTCATGCAATTGTTGTTGATGGGTTGCAAGGTTTTCACAAGCCACGAAAGCTTTATCCAATAAAGCAGAGCCTTTTTCAAGCGTAGCAACTTCATAGAGCGAACCACTCGCTAATCCAAGAGCGGCTTTATGGCTTGCACTTTGCGCCAAGTCATTTTGGAAGCTGGCTACGGCAGGGAAAATTTCCTTACGGGCCATATCGACCATTGTTCCCGCTTCAATGTTAAGCAGGTTGACATATTCTTCGAGTAAAATTTCGTAACGTGATTCCACTTCTTCTTTGGACAACACACCTTGCCGTTCAAAAAGCGCAATGTTAGCCGGAGTCTTAATATAAGGAATAGCATCGGCTGTAGTTTTCAAATTTAACAAACCACGACGCGCAGCTTCTTCTACCCATTCATCGGAGTACCCATTGCCATTGAAAAGAATACGTGAATGGTTAAGGAAAGTTTCACGAAGAAGTTGATGCAATGCAGCGTCAAAGTCGTCAGCGGCTTCTAAAACGTCAGCGAGCTGCATAAAGGAATCGGCAAAAGCGGTGTTGAGGGCCATGTTGATGCCCGCAGTAGATTGGGCTGAGCCTGGCATTCTAAATTCAAATTTATTTCCTGTAAAAGCAAAGGGAGAAGTTCGGTTGCGATCAGTAGTATCCAATGGTAAGTTTGGCAACACGGCTGCTCCAATGTTCATAAACATCTTGTCTTTAGAGCCATAGTTGGAATCGTGTTGAAGAGCTTCAATGACTTCAGCAAGTTCTTCTCCCGTAAAGATAGAGATAATTGCAGGAGGAGCTTCGTTGGCTCCAAGACGATGATCATTACCCGCCGTAGCGACGGCCAGACGCAATAAGTCTTGGTGCTCGTCAACGGCTTTCACAATTCCAGCTAAGAACAATAAAAATTGCAAGTTTTCATAAGGGGTATCGCCAGGTTCAAGCAAGTTAGCGCCCGTATTGGTAGACATGGACCAGTTGTTGTGTTTACCACTACCGTTAACCCCTTCAAAAGGTTTTTCATGCAGTAGAGCTACCATGCCATGTTTTTTAGCAATGCGTTGAATAAGCTCCATGGTCAGCTGGTTTTGGTCTGTAGCCAAGTTAGTGGTGCTAAAAATGGGTGCAATTTCAAATTGAGCCGGTGCTACCTCATTATGTTGCGTTTTAGCCATGACACCGAGTTTCCAAAGTTCCATATTGAGTTCATCCATGAAATCTTTCACTCGGCTTTTAATGGTCCCAAAATAATGGTCTTCCATTTCTTGTCCTTTTGGAGTCATCGCTCCAAATAATGTACGACCGGTATAGGACAAGTCTTTGCGTTGATCAAAGTATTCTTGATCCACTAAGAAGTATTCTTGTTCGGCACCAACCGTGGTTTTTACGGAAGTGACATCGTCATTGCCAAAAAGATGCAAAATGCGTAAGGCTTGTTTATTAATGGCTTCCATCGAACGAAGCAATGGAGTTTTCTTATCTAGGGCATGGCCGGTATAAGAAGCAAAAGCGGTAGGAATACACAAAACGCCTTCTTTAATAAACGCATTGCTAGTGGGATCCCAAGCGGTATACCCGCGAGCCTCAAAGGTAGCGCGAAGACCACCATTGGGAAAAGAAGAAGCATCGGGTTCCCCTTTAATCAATTCCTTGCCTTGGAAGCTCATAATGACTTTTCCAGGGCCATCGGGAGTAATAAAGGAATCATGCTTCTCGGCTGTATTTCCAGTCATAGGTTGGAACCAGTGAGTAAAATGGGTGGCCCCTTTTTCAATAGCCCAAACCTTCATCGCATGCGCGACCGCGTTAGCAATTTTCCGGTTTAAAGGCAAACCAAGATCAATCGTTTTCTTTAATTCTCTATATGTTTCTTTTGGAAGACGCTCTTTCATTGTGGCGTCATCAAATACGTTTTCACCAAAAATTT
>CAYMGC010000071.1:0-1214 GCA_964389885.1 uncultured Erysipelotrichaceae bacterium
TTAGCGGTAAGTGTAATGAGATCGTCATCCGTAATCTTTTTTGAATCAAACAAACGACGGGCTTGTTTATTCATCGCTTTTTCTAGCCGATTGCGCACATAGCGACCATTGGCAAAATCGCGAGGAGGATTTTGAGAAATATCTTCAAATTGACGTTTTAACAACTCTTTGGCTTCTTCATCCAAACGATAATCAGCGTCATGACTCATCTTTTCCATAATTTCTAATAGCTGTTCACCATTGTAGTTTTCAAAGTGTAAAAACGTCGTAAAGCGTGAACGCAATCCCGGATTGGAATTTAAAAAGTTCTCCATTAAATCTGGGTATCCCGCTACAATTACGACCAAGTCATCACGATGGTCTTCCATTTCTTTTAAAATGACTTCAATGGCTTCTCGACCAAAATCTTTTTCAGACCCACGAGCTAAGGCGTAGGCTTCATCAATAAATAGAATGCCTCCTTTGGCTTTTTTCATGACCGCCTTTGTCTTTTGCGCCGAAGATCCAATGTATTCGCCTACCAAATCTGAACGATCGCATTCGATGAGTTGCCCTTTGGATAAAAAGCCAAGGTTTTTATAAATCTTAGCTAAAATACGCGCCGTAGTGGTTTTTCCGGTACCCGGATTGCCTGAAAACACTAAATGTCTAGCAGTAGGAGCGGATTTTAATCCTTTGGATTGGCGCAAGCGAGAAATTTCAAGAAGCGCACTTAAATCTCGAATTTCCGTTTTGACTTCCTCTAAACCAATGAGATGATCGAGTTCATTTAAGGACTCTTTTAAAAGTTCTGGTCGGGGATCAAAAACGGGTTCAATCTCAGCCGTACTTTCTGGAATATCATCAATCCAATTTTTAAGCCATTCCTCCTTCACCCCATATAAGGCCGAAATGCGACTTAAAATGGCCACCAACATGGTACGATTCATTGCCGGAAATTTAGGATTTACGGTTTGAAAGTATTCATCGGCCCAGATAAAATCTTCCATTAATCGGGACCCTTGGGCTTTAAAAATTGCAGGGGAAAACGAGGAGATTAAAGAGGGAACCGAAATATCTTCACCAAGCAAATAGGTTCGGGCAAAGTCTTCCGTTTTCTCTTGATCATTTGTGCAAACATACACAAAGCGGACGAGTTCTTCTTCTAACTTATGGCGCAGATCTTCATTGGTTAACGAAGAAATGAAATCACACGTTCCATAGGCGGAAAGAAG
>CAYMGC010000071.1:1314-8348 GCA_964389885.1 uncultured Erysipelotrichaceae bacterium
TTTTTTTATTTCCCAAAAAATGGGATAAATGCAAAATTCTTGAGCGTTTTTTTTCCCATATTTTAATGTCACCTTTATACTTCCTATATACTTCAAGGAAAGGAAGAAAAAAGTATGTTTATCGATGCTCTTTCTATTTTGGAATTTTTTCAACAACATCAATGGATTTTAGCAACGATTAGCTGTGTTTGGGCGGTACTCGTCATTATAGGCCTTTGGAAAATGTTTACGAAAGCTGGAGAAGCTGGTTGGAAAGCTTTAATTCCAGTTTATAACTTCTATATCCTCATGAAAATTTGTTGGATGCCTCATATGTTCTGGGCCTTACTCGGTTGCAACGTCGGTGCGGGTCTTTGTTATTGGTTGGCTTTAACGAGTGGATCCTTCTGGTTCTACATTGCTCTTGTGTTAGTGATTTTAGCCGCAATTATTCGTGCTGTATTCTATTACAACCTCTCTCTTGCTTATGGACATGGTTTAGGGTACTTCTTAGGCTTATACTTACTTGAACCTTTGTTTATGATTATCCTTGGCTTTGGTTCAAGCCGTTATGTTGGTAACCGCTATTTGGCCGCTCGTGGTATGTACTAAAAAAAGACGCACTATGCGTCTTTTTTTTATCCTTTTTTAATCATTGCCTTTTTACTCAAGGGACCAAATTTTTCCAAAAAGTGGGGAGATAAACGGAAAATTAAGGGGGATTATGCCGATAAAGTGGGAATTTAATGGAGAAAACAAGGGAATTGTTGGTTTTGAGTGGAAAAGGGGTTCATTGGGTTAAAATTGTAAGATGAAAACAAGATCAATTGCCCGCGCAGGGATGCTTTGCGCTGTCTATGGGGTCTTTTTATTGGTAAACACCTTTACGGGATTGATGATTGAAAATGTTTTTCCTTTTATCTTATCCTTACCGATTTTGCTTGTGGGATTAGAGCAACCGCGTAAAATTTCGTTTTGTGCCTTAATTGCGATGATTGTCTTGAGTTTTATGTTGGGAAGCTTTACCACTTGGGTGATTGGCATTGGCTATTTGATGGCTGGATGGATTTTTGGCCAGGGCATTCAATATAAGATCCCGATGCTTACCTCCGCTTTTTGGTGTGAGATCATTTTAGGCCTTTCAAATTATCTTCAACTCACGCTTTGGGCCGCTGTTTTTGGTTTTGATGCGCAAGAAAATATGGACTTTTTAGCCCAATATTTACCCTTTATTTCTTGGCAAACTTTCCTCATTGTTTTAGCTTGCCTTTATTCCTTATGGGAAACCATTGCGGTCGGGTCTCTTGCTATTTTAGTGGTGTTGCGTAAAGAAAAAAACAAAGCGGATTTTGCCTTTTTGTTTCATTTTCGTTTTACCCTTTCCAAAAACTTTGGGATTCTGTTTCTCTTTGTTTTAGCTCTTTGGCTAGTCAATATTCAAGGATCCTTTCTTCCTTCTTGGTTAAGCGATCTCCTCTTTTTGTTTTTATGTTTAGGAACCATCGCTTTGACCATTAAAGGATGTGAAGGACTTCTTCAAAGGCCAGCGATTCGCAAAAATCGCTGGTTGGTGACCTTAATTGTTTGTTGTGCCATTTTACCGCCTATTTGTTTAATAGAAGCCTTATATGGCTTAGTGTTTCTTTTTAAACCTTCCTTGACTTGAAGGTAAGTATACCTTCTAAAAAGATGGTTTTCTTCTTTGTATCGCCCTTGAGGAACCCCAACTGGGTTGGGACTTGGAGATCAACTAAGAAAGGAAAATTCGGCTTTTCCTCCTCACGTTTGTGAGACTCCTTGCCGAAATACTCGACGGATATGAAACGGTTTAAAAAATGGAAAGATCTTTTTACTGGCCTTTCTCTTTTGGGTCTTTTGGTTTCTCTTATTTTTTTATTCCGTCAAGAATGGTTATTTGGGATTACATTAGCTCTTTCAAGTGGAGCGATGTATATCCTCTTTACAACCTTTTGGCAAACTCTTTCGCGTAAAGGCCTGCAGTCGGATGTCGAAATTAGTCGCGTACTCGGCAAAGATGCTAAGGAGGCTCTTATTTTTGGGGAAGTGGGCTTAATTACCTACAACGATGAATACGTGGTGACTTGGGTTTCGGATTATTTAAGAACCCTTCATGTGGACATCGTCAATCAAAAAGTGACTGTCTTTTTTAACCACATTCGTGAACTTTTCGAAAATGAGATTGACACCATTGTTGGGGAATACAAAGGACACGTTTTTGAAGTAAAACACAAAGAAGGCACTCAAGTTCTCTTTGTGAAAAATATTACAGAAGTGGTGTTATTGGAACAACGCTTGCAACATGGCTCGATGGTCATTGGCCAATTGAACTTGGATGGCTACGATCAATACCAAAGCAGTGATGATGAAGAGTTGCTCAATGCGATCAATACGCGTTTGCGAGGGCAACTCATTGATTGGGCGAAGACCAATGGCATTTTAATGCGCCGCATTCGTTCCGATCGTTATTTAGTCATTATGGATTCAGCCATTTTGCAAAAAATTCGCTCCCAAAATTTTGCTATTTTACAAAAGATTAAAGATATCTCCGCGGAACTTGATATCTCGATTACGCTTTCCATGGCTTTAGTGGAAAATTTAGGAAGTTTATTAGAAGTCGATCGGGCCTTAAAAGATGTAATGGACATCATTCAATCGCGAGGCGGCGATCAGGTGGGCATTAAAGATGGGACCCAACCGATTGAATTCATCGGTGGAAATTCGGAAAAGGCTCTTCAACCTTCCAAAGTACGAGTCCGCATTGTAAATTCAAGCATTCAAGATTTAATTCGTCATGGTGGACGGGTATTTATTTTAGGCCATGTCAATACGGACTTTGATGCCATGGGAGCGGCTTTAGCTATGTCCAATTGGGCGCGGGCCTTGCAGCGTGAGTCGTATATCGTATTGAAAAATGTGCCGCGCGATCATCAATTGCAAGAAACTCTGGATGAATTTGGTTCGGCCCTCAGTCGGCACAATGTCATTACCGAAGATCGGGCTTTGGAAATGTACGATCCAGAAAAAGATTTAGTGGTCATGGTCGATCATTCCAACCCGTTGATTTCTTCTGGAAAACGATTATTGGATTTAAAGGGGCGCACCATTATTGTCGATCATCATCGCCGTTCGGAACATTACCCCGATAATGTTTTAACGGCTTATATTGAATCCAAAGCTTCTTCCACGTGTGAAATGATGACAGAGCTGTTACAAGCCTCCCCCATCTCGGTTCCCATTTATGAATTTGAAGCCACCATTATGTATCTTGGAATTTTGGTGGATACAGGCCGTTTTAAATCGCATACTTCTGAGCGAACGTTTCAAGCCGCGGGCGTTTTACGCTCATGGGGAGCCAATGCCTATAAAGCCGAACAGGCCTTAAAAGAAACCTATTCCGAATATCGAAAACGAAGCACTTTGATGGAACAAGCCCAAGTGTATCGTGACCACTTTTTTATCGATGTTTTACCCGAACCCGTTTCTCGCACGTTGTTATCGCAAATTTCGGATAGTTTATTGAAGTTTAAAGGATGTTGGGCCTCTTTTACCATTGGAATCAATGCCGAAAATGGTCGAACCGCCATATCGGCTCGCAGCAATGGAACCATCAATGTGCAACGCATTATGGAGCGGATGAATGGTGGTGGCCACTTTAGTGCCGCCGCTTCTGAACGCAGTGATTTAACCCCAGAGGAAGCAGCCAATGTGTTAAAACGCATTTTGGATGAACATTTAAGGGAATTGGAAAAAGAGGATGATTCGGTTCACGATCATAAAAAAGAGGAGGAAGAGGAATCGTTTTGATTGCTTTTCTTTTAAAATTGACAACGATTTTTATTCATTTTTGTTTGTCTCGCTTTCTTTTTTTGCCTTTCTCCTTGCATTTCCAGATAATTTTCGCTTGACTAATTTATACCGATTCTAAATCGGCTTAACTCGAAATATAAGGATTGCCTTAGAAAGGAGAGTTTTGTTTTATGAAAGTTATTCTTCTTACTGACGTACGCAACGTTGGAAAAAAAGATGAAGTTAAAGAAGTCGCTGATGGTTATGGCCGCAACTATTTAATTAAAAATCATTTAGCGGAAGCTTACAATAAAGCCTCTTCGAAAGCGCTCGCTGCTCGCCAAGCGCAAGCCGCTGCCGAAGATTTGGCCAACCAAGAAGAAGCCAAAGACATTGCCAAACGTTTGGAAAATTTAATCTTGGAATTTACCTTGAATGTGGGAAAAGAGGGAAATACCTTTGGCCAAGTTTCCTCCAAACAAATCGTAGGTGCCTTAGCGGATCAAGGCATTACGGTGGATAAACGTAAAATTATCATGGATACTCCCGTGGATTCTTTAGGCACCACTAAAGTGAAAGTGGATTTGTACAAAGGAAAAATCATTGGAGTCATCAACGTCCATGTCAGTGCTAAAGGATCCTAAGAGGTTTCTATGATTCAAGAACTGCCAAATGCTCAGCGCATGGAGCAGTCCCTTCTCGGAGCGTTACTCGTCTTTCCGTCCGTCTATGCAGCTTGTCAGGACGCGGATTTGAGTGCCTCCGAGTTTTTTGTCACTGCTCATCAAATTTTATACAAAGCCATTCAAGACATCGCTCAAAAAGGCCAAGTTGTCGATATGGAAAATGTTTTGTTGCGGTTGCAAGAAAACGATGAATTGGAAGCAGTAGGCGGACTCGATTACTTATCCGCTTTAATGGATGTTTCAGTGAGCGCTGCTCCCGTTCCAAGCTACATTTCCACCATTCAAAACAAAGCCCAATTGCGCCGTTTAATTTTAGTGGCGGATGAAATCGGCCATGAAGCCGCCACGTCTACCGACCAAATGGATGTCATTCTCGATGATTCTGAACGCAAATTGTTGGATGTCACCCGACGTCGGCGAGGCAGCGATTTTAAAAGTGTGCAATCGGTCATTCAAGAAGTACGCGAAGAAATCGAAATTTTGCGCAATTCAAGAGGAGTCAGTGGTATTCCCACGAGCTACAGTGAACTCGATGCCATGACCAATGGCTTTCATCGGGGCGATTTAATCATTTTAGCGGCCCGCCCCGCGATGGGAAAATCCGCCTTGGCGTTGAATTTTGCCAATAATATTGCCAAACGCAATCAAGGTCCCGTGGCAATTTTTTCCCTAGAAATGCCCGCCTCCTCATTAATTAAGCGTCTTTTGTCCGCAGAAGGGCGCTTGGATGGGAAAAAACTCGTCTCCGGAAAGCTTTCTCCTACAGAACTGGCGGCCTTTGATCGAACCATTGATCAATTTCATGAACGCAAAATCTTTATTGACGATACTTCCATGATTAAAGTGGGACAAATCTTTTCCAAATGCCGCAAGCTCAAAAGCCAAGAAGGCTCCATTGACCTCATTGTCATTGATTATTTACAGCTGATTTCGGGAAATGGTCGTTCCGATTCCCGCCAACAAGAAGTCTCGGAAATTTCGCGCAATCTTAAAATTTTAGCCAAAGAAATGGATTGCCCTGTCATTGCCTTATCGCAACTTTCCCGTAAAGTCGAAGAGCGAACCAATCATGAACCCCAACTCTCCGACTTGCGCGAATCGGGATCCATTGAGCAAGATGCCGATATCGTCATGTTTTTGTATCGTGAAGCGTATTACAAGCCCGATGAAGAACAATCGTCTACGGAATCGGTCGAACTTTCGTTGAAAAAACATCGTAATGGAGAAATTGGCACCATTCAGCTTACCTTTGAAAAATCCTGCTCGCTTTTTACTTCGGGAATAAACCAAGCGCTCAGCAGTGTAATGGAGAATTCCGTGTATGCAGGTTGATCTTTTGTGTTCTGGCTCCAAAGGCAATGCGTGCTTAGTCCAAAGTGGTTCTACCAAAGTCCTCATTGATTGTGGGGGGACCAAACGGCACTTACAAACCACACTGAGTCAATGTGATACCACTCCCGAGCAGTTAGATGCCTTGCTCATTACGCATTCGCACAAAGACCACATTGGGCAATTGGCCATGTTTGCTAAAGTTCCAGTGTATGCTTGTTGTTCTTTACCCACCCCGAAAGTAAAAGGACAACCCATTACTTTAGATTTTCATCCCATTTGTTGCCCTAATACCTTACAAATTGGCGACTTGAAAATTCTTGCTTTTCCTACTTCCCATGATTCAGGACCAAGCATGGGCTTTGTCATTCAAGATCGACAAGAAAAGCTGGTGTATGTCACCGACACGGGCTATTTAGCGGCCGATGTCTTTCCTCTCTTGCGTGATGCGGATTACTACATTTTTGAAAGCAATCACGATTTGGAAATGCTTAACCAAACCAACCGCCCCTTTTTTGTCAAAGCGCGCATCGCTTCGGATACGGGCCATTTATGCAACCAAGATGCCGCTCGTTTGTTATCGCACTTTGTGACTTCCCGAACAAAACATATCGTCCTAGCTCATCTTTCTCAAGAAGCCAATTGTTCTAAGCTTGCCCTTCAAGCTCTACACGATCGCTTTACGGCTTGTGGACTTAGTCTTTCCAAAATTCAAGTGGAAGCCGCTTCTCAATGGATGCCTATTCATATTGGTTCTCGCTATTCTTCGGTTTCATCCACCGCCTCTCGTTTTTTATTTTCCAAGGAAATCGCTTCTTCCCATTAATGTTTCATTCTATTTAGGGGATTTTTCCTATTTTTAGGGCATTCCAAGGAAAATTGATTTATAGAGGGTGTACGGTAAGGACAGAAAACACCTTTATTTAAGGTTAATGGGTAAATTTATGGATCAAAAAACTGTCACAATTATTGGTAAAATCGCTACAGTATGTTCAATTTTGATGTATGTTTCCTACATCGCTCAAATCCAACAAAACTTAGCTGGCCACAAAGGCGCTTTTTTACAGCCATTTGTAGCCTGTATCAACTGCATTTTCTGGACGATTTATGGCTTCTATTCCAAGCCAAAATCTTGGCCTTTAGTCTTTGCCAATGTACCTGGCATTATTCTTGCCGCCATTACCGCTGTAACCTGCGTGGCTTTTTAAATTGCTCGCTCTTCAAGATCTTCGC
>CAYMGC010000072.1:0-8154 GCA_964389885.1 uncultured Erysipelotrichaceae bacterium
ATTTAACTACTTTTCGTATTCTTTAATCTTCCTTTTAAACTTATGGAAAGAAAATAAAAAAGGTTCACAAGGAACCTTTTCAATAATATTTAAATTGTTTAAGCCTGTTGTTCTTCTGGGGTTTGGGCTGCTGTAAGTTGAGCAATGTAGGGATTGAGAACATCTTGTAAAGAGGAATCAGTAAAGAAAGTATTGCCACAAAAAATAAAAGCACATTGACTGATTTCTCCAATCGCTAATAAGAAAGCTAAATCGTCATAATAATAGCGGGGATCCACAATATAAATATTCCGATAATAGGGAATTAAAAATTGAATCATGCTATTGGCATAGCTGTCTTTAAAAATCAATAAATTTTCTTGCGATTCTGAGAGCGTTTCAATATGAACTAAGGATTGGTTGGGGCCTAAAAAGAGTTCATATTGATCTTTTTGATTAAGAGCAGCCCGATCATAAATGCTTGCGGATTTGGATCCGTCGCCCCAAGTTACGACATATTCGGTGCGTTTTTTATCAGGACAAATATAAATTTCATCGGATAAGTTAATAGATCCTGTTTTAGAAGCGAGCGTTCCTTCAAAGTGATCGGATACTTTATAAGTATCAAATTCTTCTGAGTTAATGCTTTGACCAAAGGTTCCCATGAGTTCAATGGCCGCAAGTCTTGCCCCTTGACTGGTCCAATGGTGATCCGTGCGATAAAAAATGTATTCTTTCGCATGATCTTGTAAGGTTTTACGCACATCCGTTTTTAAGGTTCCAAGTCCGTTATATAACATGTCCAAACTAGGATTAATATCTTGGACAGGAGCCATGGTTGGCAATTTAGTCGTTTGAATGGTTGCTGCTGAGGGAGCCACTAAGACGGTAGTCGGTAGACCAGTTAGCCCCGCAAATTGGTTGATCACATTGATTTGATTTTCTAAAAAGCCAGGAGCAGGGAGTGAATTTTGTTGTAACAAAGCGCCATGCCCTAAAAAAACCTCGTCGATTTCGCGCTGGCCACAAAGCTTACGAAAAAAGTAATTTACATGGAATAAAAAGTTGCGACCGACGAATTGATCTGAGGCATAGTTTTCCACCTCTACTCCATAACTTCCATCGAGTAAAGCATTTATCGATACTCCAGGAAAACTTTTTAAAGGTCTGTTTTCCACAAACGAATAAGCTCTATCGGGCATGAGAAGGTTTAGCACCAATAAGAAGGAAAGAAGATAAATCAACATTGTCGACAAATATTTCCAGTAACGACTGCCGGACTGGGTAGGTTTTGGACTCATGCTGCACTCTCCTTTCTAAAAGTTAGCATATAAGAACGTTTGAGAAGTTTGGGAAATTAACATTGCTACACAAATCAAAAAACATAAGCCATAGCCAATAGCTCCAACCATTCCTTTGGAATTACCAAGAAAGGGAGAAAGGCGTTGCGTTAATTTATTTGGAAGTGGAGTGCATAGGAAAATACCCACCAAAAATAATCCCAAAGATCCTAAAAGAGTAAAACCAGCCGCATTGTCAAAGACTCCACTTACACCGATAAAGAAATAACGACCTAAACGGGAAAGCGCCAAGGCTAAGGTTGTAGAGGAGAAGAAGGTCCATCCAATGAGTTGCATGATTACTACATAGGTATGTTGGAAAACATTGGGCAATCTTTGAAGCATTTTATTTAAAGTGAAGCGTTCAAGTAAAATGATTCCTCCTTGGTATAGACCCCAAATCACAAAAGGCCAAGTGGATCCATGCCAAATCCCCGTTAAAAGCCAAACTGTTAAGACGTTTAAAATCCAGCGGTTTTGGGACACACGGTTTCCCCCAAGAGGAATATAAACATAATCACGAAACCAATCGGTTAAAGAAATGTGCCATCGGCGCCAAAAGTCTTGAACCGAAGTCGCTTGATAAGGCTGATTGAAGTTTCGAGGAATGCGAAAGCCAAAGAAACAAGCCATTCCTCGGGCCATGCGGGAGTAGCCACAAAAGTCAAAATACAATTCAAAAAAATAAGCAAATCCATAAAGCAAGTTGCCTAACCACGTAGTATTGGAAGCCATAGTAGAAAACACTAAAGCGAAGTTATTGGCCAACATAACTTTGAAAATTAAGCCTTGTAAAAAAAGAGCGGCTCCTTCCCGTTTTAACTTAGCGGAAACAGGATGGTCATCCAATTGTTCCTTAAATTGGGCATAATGACCAACTGGCCCCATATCGACTCTTGAAAAGAAGGCAGCAAAAAGACCAAAGTCCACAAGCGAACAGGGTTCAGCTTTGTAATAATACACATCAAACACGTAAGAAAGGCTTGAAAAGATATAAAACGATAAACCAATGGGCAAAGGAAAATCGGGAAGAGCTGGTGACATTCCAAATAAATGGAATAGACCACCAATCCAAGACACAAAGTATTTATAGATGAAGAGGACAAATAAATTAACTCCAACGCAAAACCAAAGAGCATGTTTACGCTTTTTGCTTTCAGGAGCTAGAGGTGATTCTTCTTCATAGGCTAAGGATTGAGCACTTACCCAGTTCCATAACAGCACAAATATCAAGATACAAAATGATTGAAGTGAACCCCAGGCATAAAAGAAAAGCGAAACAATCAATAAAAAGAGGTTCAAGATTTTGGTCTTTGTCTTTGTGCGCAATAGCAACTGATATAAGCCATAGGTGATTGGGAAAAAACCAATCAAAAAGACAATGTCTGTCAGTTGCATAATTTAACTCTCCTTCAAAGCCTGTTGAAAGGCTTCTTTGACTTGTTCTGTCTGGGGTCCAACATAATATAAAGCATAGTTTTCTTCCATATCGATGAGAGCGTTTTTCATTAATTCCGCTTGTTCTGGAGCATACCCTTCATAGATTTGTTGTTGCGAGTTTTTACGCGTCGTAATCGCTGCTTCGAAAGTATCCGCACTCGTAGGATCAAATTGGACAAGCACAATTTCATTAGCAGACATCGCATCATCAAGTCGGAAAAATGAAATATTAAGTGCTTGCGCTGGATCAAGGTTTAAGTAGCGCCGAAGTTTTTGATTATCTTGTTTGGGATACAAGCTTTGATCTACGACACTCAATACACTTTGTTCAACATAGCTAAACGGAGTAGATGAATAAATCTTTCCGCCTAAAATGAAGGACAATAAAAAAATACCTAGTCCCACTAACAAGAGAAATTGCACCCATATATACGGATTTCGTGAGTTTTTCATAATTCATTCCTTTCTGTTACATAGGTGCTAAAGCACAATCCGATTTAAGAGCGAGAAGATCGAAATCTTCTCAATGTTTATAAAACTCATCTCTATTACACGATTAAGTAGGATGCATCTTACATCATACCGAAATCTTCTTTAAAAATGATTCTTTCTTGAATTTAAGTTAAACTTCCGTATTTTCTTTCCGCCTTGTAATGCTTTTATTCGGCTTTATGGAAATTCTACTTTCTTGTTCTCCTTAAAATTTTCTATCCGAAATATTTATTTTAAACCAAACAGAGATTTCACTCTTCTCTAAATTGGTTATGATATAAGATACGAAATTTAAGAACGGAAGAATCTACTCTCTAATTCTTCATTTTCATTAAAAACGGAGTTTAATCGCACTAAGATCCTATTGATGATATTTACTTTAAGTTAAAACTCTATATCCTCGTAGAAGCTACAAAATACGAAAAAGCCTGTTTCGTTTGAAGTAAAAGGTTTTTAACTTTAAGATTTAAAATCCGTTTTTATAACACGAAGAAGATCGACTGTTTTTTTTCTTAAAATACTAGATGGAGAAGCAATCCATGCGAGTACTTCTTGGAGGAAATTAACATTCAATATGCTAATGGATAGAACAGAAAGGAAGAAGCGGATTTTCCTCCCATGAGTCATGGGTATCCAATCCGCTGTTTATAATGAGCATTCACAAAAGGGGATTGAAAACAGAGTATCCTAAACAGATCGCTCGGCGCGCTGCTTGGGGGATTCTTTGTGGTGTGGGCCTTTTAGGAATTGTAGGTGGGATTCTACTTACTTCAGCTTTGTCCAATCAATCGAGTTTGAGGGAAGGCACAAACTATCTCGTTAGTTTAGAACAAACCGATCTACCCGCCTTGAGTGCGAAACTCGAAGAACGGGACAAAGAAGAAAAGCGGGCTAAATTAAATGCTGCTTTGGATGATACGATCAATCAAGAAACCTCAATTTGGCCTTTATTTGGAAATTCAATTATTTTAGGTGACTCGAGACCAAAAGGATTTTCCGAATTTGGTTTTTTACCCGAGACGATTGTCTGGGCCCAAATTGGTTCAAGCTCTTTGACGATTCCCGATTTTACAAATCGAGTGGCTCAGACTTTACCAGAAACGATTTACATTGCTTTTGGAATTAATGATGTATTGCATGGTTTAGGAAGCGAAGAAGAAAATGGCTATGGCTTAATGGTAGAAAAATTTATTCAAGAATTACTAGCCGCCTCTCCAAACTCAAAAATTGTCGTTAATTCCATTATTCCAACTGCTTCTTGGCTGACCAATGCCAATCCAGTTTGGCAAAACGTTCCTGAGTACAACCGCCAACTACAAGAAATGTGTACTCGCAATGGGTGGGTATATGTGAATAATGATGCCATTTGTGATAATGGCAATGCTCCTATCTATGAAGGAGATGGAATTCATTTTTATTCCTATTTTTATGAACCTTGGGCGATCAATATGCTTCGCGCTCAAATTGATGCTCTCTAACCTTTAAACTGATTAAAGTGTAACTCTTTTGAGTTTTGGTTTTAAAAGAAGGGAAGCAAGTATGGCTATACAAAAAAAACAATCAACTAAAACTCAACCCCAAAAGCGCTCAATTAAGAAAAGTTCTTTTCAAGGAAGTAGTTCCACTTCTAAAAAAGGAAATTCGAAAACCATAAAAAAGAAGACGCGTTCGAAACGTCCTTTAGGACGTCTTGTCCTTTGGTTAATTCCTCTTTTCATTGTCGGGGCTTTAGGTGGTTTTTGGTATTATAAAGATCAAGTCCGACAAGGAACATTGAAAGCTGGACTTGACTTTTTAACTACTCAAGAAAATAACGATTTAGCGGGAATTAATTCTCGGGTAGATGAGCGTAATCGTCAAGATGCGCTTACCCGTTTTAATAATGTAAATGAAGGAATTGGCTCCGTTTGGACCCTCTTTAAAGATTCGGTTATTATGGGAGATTCTCGGGTCTATGGCTTTAAGAGTTATGGTTTTTTACCAGAAAACCAAGTTTTAGCCGAAGCCGGATATACCATTAACAATATTCCAGAATATTTAGATACGATTGCGGCTACTCAACCGAAAGTCATTTATTTGTCCTATGGAGTTAATGATATGGGATTAGATATTGGACGAGAGGAAGGGGACAATGGATACCAAACCGTATATGAACGGAATATTAAAGCCTTATTAGAAAGATCCCCCAATTCTAAAATCGTAGTAAATTCCATTATTGATCCCACTCCTGCGGCGATTGCTCAAGCTCCACGATGGGATAAAGTGGATGATTTCAATCGTCAAATTAAAGAGATGTGCGAACGGAATGGCTGGACCTATGTAGACAATTCCTCTTTAGCTGAGAATGGAAATGCGCCAATTTACGCACCCGATGGAATTCATTTTTTATCTACATTTTATGAAACGTGGGCCAAAAATATGTTAAAAGCGCAATATGCTGGATTAAGTGCTGTATAAGTAGGTCCCCATAAAAAGCAATATTTAATGAAAATGGAGTCTCCCTTCAACGAAGAGAAACTCCATTTTTTGTTTATAAAATAAGCTTTACTTGGCGTTTGCTGCATCTACAGCTTCCATGATTTGTTTTAAGTTAATCGTGCAACCCGTTTTTACATCTTCTTCTTCAGCATAGCCATCGGAATTGAGTTTTACCGAATCAATACCATGTTCCACAAGATAATTTTCTAAGAATTGAATTTGTTCATTCCATTCTTTTCCGATACCTGATTTACTCTTTAAGCCATAATCTGTGCCTAAGTCTTTTTTGGATTCACCATCAGAGGTGGTTTCATCAATTTCAACAGCGGTTACTTTTCCATCTTTTTTAGTGACAGTAGCACTGATTTCGCCATCATCGGTTTCAACATAAGCTGTATTGCTTACTGTGTCATCTGTTTTAGAGGTGTCGGATCCTCCTGAGCAACCAACCAGCAACGTGCTGGCTACAGCTAAGGCGGCTAATACATGCGATTTCATGATTTATCCTCCTATAAGATAAAACTTCATCTCTAAATTATTTATAAATCCATCTTACTCACTCTAAGAAAAGTCTATTTAAATAAAGCTCAAAGAAAGAATCTTCAGGCAAGACTATCATTTTTAATGACTTTTTCGTTTTAAAAACTTTCTACCTCAAAAAATTCTGTTTCACTTTGAGCTTTGTTTTTTGCTCGTTCAAGACTAGCTTGAACCAGTCCGGAAAACAAAGGATGAGGTTTATTGGGACGAGATTTAAATTCAGGATGATATTGTACTCCAACATAAAAGGGATGGTCTTGGTATTCAATCGCTTCCACTAGCGAATTATCTGGACTCGTTCCACTGATTTTCATTCCATTTTCTTCAAATTCGCGACGATACAAATTGTTGAATTCAAAACGATGACGATGGCGCTCTCTGGTATGATCCGCTTGGTAAAGTTCATGAAGCAAAGTGCCATCATGAATATGACAGGGATATCCTCCTAAACGCATTGTTCCGCCTTTTTTAATGTCTTTGGATTGGTTAGCCATAAAATCAATGATGGTGTGTTGTGAGGATTCATCAAATTCAAAGGAGTTTGCATCTTCATAGCCAAGGGCATCACGAGCAAAAGCAATGGCTGCAATTTGCATGCCTAAACAAATGCCCAGATAAGGAACTTTATGTTGACGAGCATAATTGGCCGCCTCAATCATTCCTTCAATTCCTCTTCCTCCAAATCCGCCAGGTAAAATAACACCATCTAGATCGGCAAAAATTTCATCTAGGTTTTCAAGATTTTCCGAATCAATCCATTTGATATCAAGATCCACTCCATTTTCAAACGCTCCGTGATGAAGCGCTTCGGCGACAGATAAATAGGCATCATGCAATTGAACATATTTTCCAATTAAGCCAATGGTTACTTTTTGATTGGCTTTATGAATACGTTCAACCATCTCTTTCCAATCTTGTAAATCCGGTTCTTGATCCTCTAAACCGAGTTTTTGGCAGATAATGGGTCCAATATTTTGGTCTTCTAACATTAAAGGAACTTCATAAAGGGAATCCAAGGTACGGTTTTCAAAAACACTTTGAGGTTCTACGTTACAAAATAAAGAGATCTTATCCAAGACGGATTCAGGAATCGCTTCATCGCAACGAGCGATAATGAGGTCAGGATGAATTCCAAAGCTTTGAAGTTCTTTGACCGAATGCTGAGTTGGTTTTGATTTAAATTCTTTAGATCCTGATAAATAAGGAATATAGGTGACATGAATAAAAAGACAGTTTTGACGTCCTGCTTCTAAAGCCACTTGACGAATACTTTCTAAAAAAGGTTGGGATTCAATGTCACCGATTGTTCCCCCAATTTCCGTGATGACTACATCGGCCCCACTCATTTTTCCAGCCGACATAACGAAATTTTTAATTTCGTCCGTAACATGGGGAATAACTTGAACTGTTTGACCCAGATATTTTCCTTCACGTTCTTTGTTGAGAACGTTCCAATACACTTTTCCTGTGGTGAGATTGGAGTATTGATGTAAATTTTCATCGATAAATCGTTCATAGTGACCAAGATCCAAATCGGCTTCTAAGCCATCATCCGTTACAAACACTTCACCATGTTGATAAGGCGACATCGTGCCAGGATCCACATTAATATAAGGATCTAATTTTTGAGCGGTGACTTTATAGCCTCTTGCTTTCAAAAGACGACCGATGGAAGCTGCTGAAATTCCTTTCCCTAGCCCCGAAACGACACCTCCTGTTACAAAAATGTATTTCATATTCGTTCCTTTCTTTTAACGTTTCTTTTGGTTTTATTTTGGCACTTTCTTTTCCTACTCAAAATTTTTAAATGAAAAATCGTAAAAATATAGATTGAAATGAAAAAAACAAATCATAAAATACTTTCTTTTTTCCGTTTTCTTCTTTT
>CAYMGC010000073.1:0-8113 GCA_964389885.1 uncultured Erysipelotrichaceae bacterium
TCATCTTGATTCTTGTGGGCATCATGTCAAGGGCCTTAAAAAAGAGACGGGTTCAAAAAAGATTGTCTGAACTCGAAATTGAAGTCAATGAGATCCGGCAAAATACCCTGCAATATAAGTTCAATAAAGCCATGTCCTTTGCCCAGGCCAATGAAGATCTCAATGAGCGTCTCAACGAAATTAAACCCAAATATGAGATTTGCATTCAATCGGTCCAAGCCTGTGAAAATCTTTACGAAAAAGCGGTTGATTACTTTAATCGACATAAATACAAAAAAGCCATTCGATCTATGGACGAAGTAGAAACCGTCCTAGAAGATACCAGTGAACGCATTCGTATCGTAAATTCCTCTTTAGACAGTGTGCTGTCAAAAGAATCGGAAATTCATCAAAAAGCAGAAGCCGCCAAAGCAACGGTTCGTAAGCTCAAAAAGCAATTTGTCGATCACCAAGATGCCTATTATACTGGCGCTCCTTTTATGGAAGAAAAACTTGGAGCCATCGAAACACTTGTCACTTCGTTGGATGAAAATCTTGCCGCCTCCGCTTTTAACAAAGCCAAGGAAGACATCGATCGCATCAACGATAAAACCAGTGATTTTGCAAAATACTGCAATACCTATCCGGCGTTGTATCAAAAGGTCAAAAAAGAACTTCCAGATCAAATTCAAGCGGTTAAACAAGCCACTTCGAGTATGGAGGCTGAACGTATTGATCCATCCTATCTCAATGTGGATGATAAACTCGATGCTATTCAAAACGCTTTGGATGAAGCCATTTCACGCCTTGATAATGGCAATCTTACCGCTGCGGCAAAAGATATCGATGCCGTTACCGATCAAGTGTTGGCTTTACAAGACGATGTGACGCAAGAGCATGCTGCCTTTAAAGAAATTCACAACAATTTGGAATCCAACTTTGCGGTGGTGGATCGCATCGAAGAAGAGTTGACCGAAATCACGCGTTTATACGCCTCCATTAAAGATCGCTTTGGCTTGGAAGATTGGACTCGTCGTTTCATTCAAGCCCGCGAGCAAATGGAGCAAATCAAAAAACAACGTGATGACATTCAACATCAACTGAGTGAAAATGATTCCTTCCAAGTGGAAGTGATCAGTGGATATCGCGAATTTTCCCAACAAATTTCTGCCTTTAATGATGAAGTAGCGGAGATGAAACAAATGTTAGTTGGGGCGAGTTCCGATGAAAGCCGTGCGCGTAAACAACTCACCAAATTGCAACTCATTTTAAATGAAGTAAAATTATCGACCAGCGTGAAACAACTTCCCGCTATTTCCGAATCGTTTGAGGAAGATATGGCGGAAGGAGAACAAAAGATCGCGCAAGTCCAAGCGGTTTTGGATACTTCCCCTTTAAATGTCAACGAACTCAATCGCACCTTGCAAGATGCCATTGACTTCATTTATAAGTTGTATTCCAACGCAAGCAATCTAGTTGGTGTGGCTGTAATGGTGGAAAATGCAATTGTCTTTGGCAATCGTTTCCGTTCCTCTTATCCAGCTCTTGATCTCGATTTAAACAAAGCGGAGATTTGCTTCCAAAATGGCGAATACACTCGAGCTTTAAAGCTAGCCATTCAAGCGATTGAATCTTTGCATCCGGGCATTTATGAAAAATTAGTGGCCCGAAAAGATCCGGCGGTGATGAATCAAACATGATCTATTTCGACAACGCAGCAACGACTCCTGTAAGCAGGGAAGTTGCTGCTCTTTTTATCCAATTACTTGATGAATACGGGAATCCCGATTCATTGCATCAAAAAGGCCGTAAGGCCCATAAACTTCTTGAAACCAGTCGTGAACGCATTGCGAAGATGCTTCGCGCCAAACCAGAAGAAATTATTTTTACCTCTTGTGCCTCTGAATCCAATTCCATGGCCATTGTAGGCTATGCCTTAGCCAATCAACACCGTGGAAAACGGATTTTAACTTCAAATTCAGAACACTCTTCCTCTCAAGGGGCTATGAAATTTTTAGAAAGTTTAGGCTTTGAGATTGTGCGCTTACCGATTCATGAAGATGGCACGATTCATGCCCAAGATGTCAAAGAGGCCTTAACTGGAGATACGCTGCTTGTTTCCTTATTGCATGTATCCAATGAAACAGGGGCTGTTACTGATATTGAAGCGATTGCGGATGTAGTTCATACCCATCCTACTTGTGTTTTCCATGCTGATTGCACCCAAAGTTTTGGAAAACTCGCCATTCCCTTTGAAAAGCTTGATTTGATGAGCATGTCCGCTCATAAAATTCATGGAGTTAAAGGCTCCGCTTTGTTGCTTAAACGAAAAAATTTGTCTCTTCAACCCCTTCTCTTTGGTGGACAACAAGAACAAGGTCTACGTGGGGGAACGGAAAATGCCCCCGTTCACATTGCCTTAGCGAAAACGATTCGCTTGGCTTTGGAAAATCAAGAGACCAACAATCAAAAAATAAAAGCCGTTAAAGATCGCATCCTTTCACGGCTTCAAGAAATTCCAGGAACCAAAGTTCTTTCTCCTCAAGAAGGAGCCGATTCCATTTTATGTCTTTGTTTTGACTCAATGACAAGCCAAGTGTTACAAAATGCTTTAGATGAGAAAGGCATTTGTGTTTCAGCAATTAGTACCTGTGAATCCAAGCATACAGGAGCCAATCCCGTCTTACTTAATATGGGTTGCTCACAAAAAGAAGCGACACACAACATCCGCTTGTCCTTTTCTCAAGACAACACTTTAAAAGAAGCGGATGCCTTTATTGAGGCCGTAAAGGAGATTGTCAACGCTTATGGATTACCACTATGACCATATACTTATTCGCTATGGAGAGCTTGCCTTAAAAGGAAAAAACCGTCGTAACTTTGTTCAAAAGCTTTTAGAAAATGTCAAGAAAGCTTTAAAGGGCTTTAAAAGTCTTGAATTTGAAGCGGGCTTTGATCGCATGTACATTTATTTGCACGAAGAAGATGTTCATGCGGTTTGTGACATTGTTTCCAAAGTATTTGGTATTTCCTCACTTTCCCCTGCGATAAAAACCCAACCAACTATTGAGGCTATTTTAGAGGCCATTTCCCAATGTGTGGATTTATCAACGCCTCATACCTTTAAAATTCAGGCTCGTCGTCATGATAAGCTCTTCCCTTTGCGCTCCGATGACATCAACCGTATGGCAGCGACTGTTATTTTAAAAAACAGCGATTGGAAAGTAGATGTCCACCATCCTGATACCACCATTTTGATTGAAGTCCGTAAAGAGGCAGCCTATATTATGGCTGAAAAAATTGAAGGAGCTGGTGGTTTTCCGGTTGGCATTGGGGGCCGAGCCATGGTGCTTTTATCCGGTGGGATTGATTCTCCGGTAGCGAGTTATTTAATGATGAAACGTGGAGTACACATTGAAGCCGTTCATTTTGCCGCTCCACCCTATACCTCTGCTGAGGCCCGAGAAAAAGTTCTCACTCTAGCTCGCTTATTAGCGCCTTATCAAGGGGATTTAGTGGTTCATATTGTCCCTTTTACCACTTTGCAATTGGCTATTTATAAAAATGCGCCTGAAAGCTATGCCATTACCCTGATGCGCCGCATGATGATGCGCATTGCGACAGGATTGGCCCAAAGACGACATTGCTTAGCCATTGGAACAGGTGAAAGTGTAGGCCAAGTAGCCAGTCAAACGCTAGAAAGCATGTATGTCATCAATCATGTCACCAACATGCCCATATTGCGGCCAGTGGTTTGTTTAGACAAGGTGGAAATCATGGACATCGCAAGACGCATTGGTACCTATGAAACCTCCATCTTGCCTTTTGAAGATTGCTGCACGATTTTTACTCCTAAAGCTCCTGTTACCAAACCGAAACTTGAAAAATGCTTAGAGTATGAGAGCCGTTGGGATTATGAAGAGATGGTTCAAGATTGCATCAATATGGCTCAAACCATTCGTCTTTCTCCCCAAGAGGAAGCCAATAAGGAAGACGATCTTTTCTAGAAAATTTTTCTTAAATAAAAGAGGGACTATATCGAATAAAAAACTCGATTTAGTCCCTTTTTAATTGACCATTGCTTTATTTGATTCATCGCTTTTAGAGGACAAATTAACTTCCTTTTTTCTTTGGTTTCCGATTGTCTCGGATATACATAATTAAGGCACCAGCACCTAAAAGAAAAGAAGGAATGAGAAATTCAACCGCTCGAATGACCACTACTGCAAACCAAGAAGCTTGTAATTTAGATGGATCTGAACTTTCTAGAGAATCCGCAATAAAAACAAGATTTTTTTGAAATTGAACGTAGTCATTAAAAATGATCACTAGAAAAAGGATAAATAACAAAACGGAAATCCCAAGCATAATTTTAAGAGGTTTATCCATAGCACTTTACCTTTCTATTTCAACTTTTCGAACGTCAGTCTCAATTTTTTAATCACAAACCATCGACTTCGCTTAAAAACTTATCCAACATATTTAAATTGTTTCCAAGTGAGAAAAATGCTCAATCCATTTAGTACAATGAGAAACCACCAAAACCAACTTAAAATTTGATCAAACCAAACAATTTTGGAAAACAAAAAATATAAAGCCATCAAAATGATTACTAAAATAATTAAAGTATCAGCTATGTTACCAATCCAAACACTAATAAGCGCACTTAGGCAGGAAAAAAAGAAGCATAGACTAATGGAGTATTTTAAATTTTGAATGGCTGCTAGAGAGCAAGAAACGATTTGACCGTTTTCAACAACCATGAGAGGTAGATTTCCTTTTAATATCCAACCTATTATCCATAAGCTTCCATATTGGATACACAAAAAAAATAAAGAAATACCAATGTTTAGAAGCATCAAAGAAGCAAAGATTTTTCCTTTAGAAAAAGGTAGACTAAATAAAAGCATATATTCCTTTGATTCACTCATCCACGCCCAAATCCATCCACCAATTCCACAACACATTCCTAAAATGAAAAGCACGATTCCAGAAAAATAATGATCCATTTCATAAACCATAAAATCAGCTCTTGGTTCTTCAGAATTTAAAGGTTGTTCCCAGTTTTTTTCTTTATAGGCTTCAGCTAATTCAAGCTTTTGAGTTAAGTTCGAAACCTCCTGACCTAATATCCGATGGCAATATCCAGCATCTTGTATGGCTTTGGAGTAATAGGAATTTTCACATTCTAAAATCTGGTCTTTGTATAAATCAGGTTGCATCCAAAGACTTTTTAATAAGCCTAAATCGCTCAGCAGACTTCCTATATAGTTATTCCAAGGATTGGCTTCTCCACGAATCAGTTCCATTTTTGTGTTTTCATACCAAGTATCAATCTGTTTTATATGTTGCGCTTCCCATTCCTGAGCTTTTTGTTGTTGGAAGAATACGTTTCCTACACTAAAAAAAATAGATCCAAGAAGAAAAAGAAGAAGCCATTTTTTCTGGATGTTTATCCAAGTTAACATAAAATGAATCATGCTTTTTCTCCATAGATCTGTTTGTATAAGGCTTCCAAATCGCTTTCGATACGATATATATCTTTTATTCCAACTATTTTCGCCAGTTCTTTTAAAACAGTTTCAAAGGTTTCAGCATTAGGAAAATCAGCCTCAAAATAGGTACCAGATTTTTTACGAATATATGGTTTTAAAATTCTTTGGGCTTCTTTAGCATCATTCACTTCAAAAGCATAGGCATGAAAGTGATCTTTAATCTCACTCTTAGAAATGGAATGGATAATTCTACCTTCTTTGATAAACAAAAAGCGATCACAAATTTTTTCTAAATCTCCAAGAACATGGCTAGTGATCAACATGGAAGCTCCTTGAGCTTTTTTTTCTTCTAGTAGTTTTCTAAGCTTAAAAGTGCTTTCTGGATCCAAACCATTGGTGGGTTCATCAAGCAAAAGTAATTTAGGATTTCCTAAAAGAGCTAATCCAAGAGCAAGGCGTTGCTTCATTCCAATTGAATAATTTCCTGTCCTTTTTTTCAAAGCGAGACCTAAGTCACAATAATCGATAATCTTTTCCACTTCTGGATCCATGATAGAAATATGTTTATATCCTCCATACAATTTCAAATGCTCAAGTCCACTAAGATTTGAGTATAAAGCTGGATTTTCAATGCTCATTCCTACACTACTCATCGCTTTATCATGATCTTTATCCACTTCAAAACCAGAAATATAGATAAATCCCTTATCTTTCTTATAAGCAGTGGAAATGCACTTCATTAATGATGATTTTCCTGAACCATTTGGTCCCACTAAACCGACAGCTTCTTGAGGCATCACTTCTAAACTCACTTCGTCAAGAATCTGCTTATTTTTAATACGTTTTGAAACACCATTCACCCATAACAAGGGAGTTTTCTCGGAGTTAGGCATATCAACGAATATCCTTTCGCCCAATATAAAATAGATCAAAAGTCAATAAGATCACCATATATAGGATGGAATTAACGATCCACACCGCCCAACCAATTCCAAACCCTCCATATAGAAGATCTACCACAGAAGGCCAAAAAGGTGGAAGAATATTAAAAATAGAAAAATGAAAGCGAAGAAGGCATAAAACTATCATCCATAAGGAACAAATAAGAAGACACCAACTTTTTGAAAAAAGAAAGGAAAAGGAAAATACGGTTACACACTGTAAAAAAATTAGCCATAATTCTAAAATTATAACTATGTTTATCCATTGCCCACAGGGTATCCAAGTTAGAGAACCAGGATAATAAGATCCTTCAGCTACAGTAGAGTTAAAAAAAGGGTCTGTCATAAAATTTGAAGCAAAAGTGGTCTGAGCTGCAAATCCCGTTTTCCATAGGGAGGGATCAACAGGAACCAATGCGTATAAATCTGTCCACCCAAAACAAATTCCACAGGCTAAAAATCCAATAAAAAAAGTTAAAAGAAAAAGACCAATTCCTACACTAAAAGTCGCCAAATTTTGAATCCACCAGAATTTAAGTGGGGAAATAGAAAACGATCTTGAATAAAAAATGGCTCGACTTCGGTATAACGCAAGAGTATTCATTAAAAAATAGGCGATCATAATTACAGGAAGCAAAAAACCAGAGGAATTTATTTGGGCAAAATAATTTCGGACATACAAGCCAGGCCCACGGGGGGAAGCTGTAGCTAGAGGAAAGCCTCGTTCTAAATCTTGAAGTAATTTTTCAATTTCAATTTTTCTATTTAAATATTGTAAATGGCGGATTTCAGAATCGCTTATGTTCTCCATATATTCCGAGAACGTTTTATAATCCGGAATTTGAATATTGAGCCAAGTTAAGATTTGAGTATATTGGGTACAAAGATCCACATCGCCTTTTTTAACTACTCCACACAGAAAAGAATCCAAAAGCTCGATTTGAATTAAAGTTTTTATATAAATGGTGTTAATCAGCTTTTCGGAAATAGTTCCATTTTGATAATGTTGCCAATCTTTCTCAAATTTCTCCCAAATCTCTACTTTTTGTTGAGCAATCTCCTGTGCGATTCGTTTAGCCGTTATATCTCTTTCTGTTCCACTTTTTTCTGCGGTTTTTTGTTCTATGGTAGCTAAAGTAAGCATCTCATTTAAAGTCCAATTCGTTTTTCGCAGTGTATCGGTGAAATTTATCTGTGAGTAGGTAGCTGTTTTCAAAAAAGTCGTGAATACAAATACTAAAAGTACAATAGCTAGAATTATAGAAGATCTACTTTTAAATATTCTGTGACATTCCTGTATAAAAATTTCCATCAAATTAGCCGATTGTATAACCATAATCTTAATCAAGGATAGAAAACGGCTATTTCCTTTCTATGATCTAATATACTCAAGTATATAGTGATTATTTATATTATTTTCTATCAAAATTGATATTTTTAGCTTTTAGGCATTAAAGATTTGGTTGATAGCTCTTTTATGTTAAACCATTAGGTATTGCAATAAGAAAAGATGGTAAAGAACAAATTTTAACCATTTATTTCCATATTTATCGTTTTTCTTCTTTATGAATTTTAAAATTGTTATTTTGCTCCGACCTTAATATCTACAATTATTTACTTATATGAGGACCGATATCCTATAACTAAAGTAAGGTGTCTTAAGCTCATCATGCTAAACTAAAAAAATAGGAAATAGTT
>CAYMGC010000074.1:0-8065 GCA_964389885.1 uncultured Erysipelotrichaceae bacterium
CAGCCTTCCAAGCTGACTACGTGAGTTCGATTCTCATCACCTGCTCCATTTAAATCTTCAGCGAATCCTTATGGATCCGCTTTTTTATTTTTCTAAAGAAAAAAGAGAACCAAAGGTTTAACCTTCGATTCTCTTTTTTTTGTCGCTTTAACGGCGATCGACAGGAATATTTTGGAGGCTTTCGCCATTTGGCTGCAACCCATCGTCTTTTAAAATTTCTTCTTCAAATCGCATGGAGCGATGAGCGATTTGGGTATTGAGCCAATCAAATCCTTTTTCTTCAATAAGAGTAGGCCTAGCACCATATAAGCTCGTGCCTAATCCTAAGCGATCTCCCTTGACATCGATATTCATCGCTTCTAAGGTCGTTGGAAAAATATCAAGTGTGGTAAATTGACGATTGCTATTTTGTAAGGGTGTCGGTCCATTGATAATGCAAAAATACGTTTTGCGGGGGAAGTCTAAGCCCACACTTTGGTTGATTAAACTATCCATGGACAAATGATCCCCAGATAAAACAATTACTGTATCGTTATAAAAGTCCTGTTCTTGAATCCAAGCCACAAATTGGGCAATGCGTTTATCCGAACAGTGAATGACATTTTCATATTGCGCATCAAACTCGTCTTCACAATCGGGACACAAATAGCCATCTTTAAAGTGGGTATCGGCTGTCAACATCGTAAAGTTAAACGGTTGATTTTGATTGGCGAGATCCAAAAGAGCTTCTTTGGCAAAATCAATCAATTTCGCATCTTCAAATCCCCACCATTCATGATAATTTTTGGGCAAGGCGCCACTTTCGTGGGCTGCATCCAAATCAAAGATTTGGTAATTGCCATGTTGGCGAAAGTAGTTCGCCCGTCCGGCATAACTCGCCTGGGAACCACACATTAAGACGTTTTGATAACCTTCTTGTTCAAGTACATCACCAAGCGTTTGAATAGCAGGCAAAAACAGGGTTTCTTCATCAAAGGAATGGTTATACTTCGAATTGGATACCCCAAGTGGGGTGGCGGAAGTTTGTGCCGTCATTCCCGCTACCGTCCAACTGGTATTGTTGGTGACTTGTCCGCCATTTAACGTCGTTAAAGGGCCTTGAAAGTTTTCATTGTCCATAGCCAATTGATACAAATTGGGAATCAAAGACGTGTCAAATCCCCCACCTTGTTGATGAGAAGCAAAGGTAGTTTCCATCGATTCCATATAAATATAGATTAAATTTTTCTTTTGACTTGGAAATGACAACAAAGAAGAATTGGTCATCACATAGTTGTCTTCATACAACGTAGAGACAATGTTTTGTTCTTCTAAGTAGGGGCCAATTTTTAAGGCTTGATAACCTTCACGAATTTGGCACACCACCAAACCCATCGAAATCGCTGCGGCCACTAAAACGGTGCTATTGAGCGTTACGATTGTATGTTTTGAACAATACGGTTCCCGCCCTTGTTGGCGATATCGTTTTTCCTTACGCGCGGCATGGAAAAAAAGAAGGTATAAAAAGGTCGCACTTAAAATCCACAATAAATAAGAAAGGGCGAACCCCTCTAAAATTTGCCATACGGTGTTGCTTGCCCCGCCAAAGCCCACTTGCATGGTATACAAAAACTGAGAAAAGGATTCCACCTGAATGACATTGGTAATGTAGTCGATCGCATAAAATAAAATACAGGCGACAAGAAAAAGGACATAGGCCATTGTGGCAATCACAAGTGACAAATTTTTCTTGATCTTGTTTTTCATTTTTTTTATGGGCTTAAAAGGTGCCCAAACCTCTCTTTCTGTTTTAGGCGCTCTTTCAGCCAAAACGTAAAAAAAAGAGCGTTTTTGACTTGAACTTTTATTCTAACAAAAGGAGAAAGAAAAATCCTCTTTTCCTTTAAAGTCAAGCCTGCTCTTAGTAAATCACACTTACTCTCTCTTGAAAACCAACACCTTTGCAATATTAGGGACAAAAAAGCTCAAGTGGTCGGCCACTTGAGCTTGATTTTTAGTCTGCTTCGTCTTGAGCGCTTTGATCGTCTTTAGAATGGTGATGTTTATGATGATGGTGAGCCCCTTTTACGGGTTGGCCAGTTTCGTCTACGGCCGGATGGGGTTTGTGATGTCCATGGGGACCATGAGGACCGTGACCACCGGGTTCGTCGATGCCCTTCATCAAAGCAATGGCTTCTACTTCCACTAAAGCGCCTTTAGGCAATTCTTTTACCGCGACACAGCTACGAGCTGGTTTTCCGGTGAAGGTAGCACCATACACTTCGTTAAAGGCAGCGAAATCATTCATATCCGCTAAGAAGCAAGTCGTTTTTAAAACATGAGCTGCATCGGTTCCAGCTGCTTCTAAAACGGCTACTAAATTTTTCATGACTTGTTCGGTTTGGGTTTTGATGTCTGAGCCCACAAGTTCACCTGTGGTAGGATCAAGGGCGATTTGACCAGAGGTGAAAGCTAAGCCATGAAAAGCCATAGCTTGGCTATAAGGTCCAATGGCTGCAGGGGCATTTGGCGTGCTGATTTGTTTCATATTTAGGGATCGAGTCGGAGAGTAAAGAAGTAGAATGGTCTTCTTTTAGGAAAACTCGAACCTTCTTTCTAAAAGAGTCTCCTTATTCCATAAGCGAATATCTCAAAAGGGATATTTCAGCTTGTCTTTAGTATAATGAGAAATTTTGAAAACGCCTTGTTTGACACTAAAAAAGCGCCTCTCGAATGAAGAGGCGTTTATTTTTTGAAGCTTAAACGAGCTGAAAGCCGGCTTCGTTGAGAGCTTTATGAATTTCTTCAATGTGAGCCGCATCTCTTGTTTCAATGTTGATGCGTAATACACAATCGGTAATCGAGCTGCCTTCACTGGCCTTTTCATAAAACACACTGACTACATTAGCATTTAAAGAGGCTAAAAGAGCGGATACTTTGGCCAATTGTCCTGGTTGATCGGAAAGTTGAATGGCTAAGGTATCGCTACGTCCCGACTTAAGTAAGCCTCGTTCAATGACTTTTGAGAGAATCGTTACATCGATATTTCCCCCTGATAACAAGCAAACGACATTTTTGCCTTGAACGGGGAGCTTATCGTACATCACAGCTGCGACACTCACCGCGCCTGCACCTTCGGTAATCAGCTTTTGGGATTCGATCAAATGCAAAATGGCACCAGCCACTTCATCATCCGATACCGTAACAATATCGTCCACATATTTTTGGACGATATCAAAAGTATTTTCTCCAGGCTCTTTGACTTTAATTCCATCGGCAATGGTGCGTACGTCTTCTAAGCAGACGATTTGGTCTTCCTCTAAAGAAGACACCATACTTGCGGCGCCCTCGGATTGCACCCCATACACTTTGACATCAGGACGTAAGGTTTTAATGGCATAGGCGACCCCTGAGATCAATCCACCCCCACCAACTGGAACCACTACGGCTTCCACCTCATCAAGCTGATCTAGAATTTCTAAGCCAATGGTCCCTTGTCCTGCAATGACCAGTTCATCGTCAAAGGGATGAATGAAGGTATACCCTTTTTCATCGCGCAGTTCAATGGCTTTTTGATAGGCATCATCATACACCCCAGGGACCAAAACAACATTGGCACCATACGAGCGGGTCGCTTCCACTTTGGAAATCGGGGCCCCTTCGGGCAAACAAATGACCGCTGGAATGCCACTCGCTTGGGCTGCTAAAGCGACCCCTTGGGCATGATTGCCCGCAGAGCAGGCAATTACTCCATGGGCTTTTTCTTCATCTGAAAGCTGGGAGATTTTATAGTAGGCTCCTCGAAGCTTAAAGGAGCCAGTGCGTTGCAGATTTTCGGTTTTTAAATACACATTGACCCCAGGCTTGATTTTGGTAGCTGGGATCAAGTCAGTTTTACGAGCTACATCTTTTAAGACGTAGCGCGCATGGTAAATCTTTTCAAGCGACAACATGGTTACGCCTCGTTTCTTTCCAAATTGGCAAGGCCCTTTTTGGCGGCCTCAATTTCCACAAATTGTCGGGCTGCACGGGCGGAACGACCGCCATGGCGCAAAGCGAAGGCTTCGGCTTCCTGTTCGAAGGCTTCGGGATCAAAGTCGTCTTGATTGTGTAAGACGGGATATTCTTCAAAAATTTGATGCACCAATTCCAAGTAGTCTTGTGCGGAAGGTTTTTCAAAAAAGAGGCACAAGCCAAAACGTTGGGATAAGGAAAGCGTTTCTTGCATGGTATCGCGTCGATGAACATCATCACCCGAGCGTGAAGCCAGGCTTTCTTTAACCAAATGCCGCCGATTGCTCGTGGCATAGATCACGGTGTTTTTCGAGCGCGCCGAAGCCGAGCCTTCCAAAATGGCTTTGAGCGCCGAAAAGGAATCGTCGTTTTCCCCAAAGGACAAATCATCAATGTATAAGATGAATTTGAGCGGTTCACGAGCTAGGCGATCGAGCAAATCGGGCAATTCATCCAAGTCGTTTTTGGACACTTCAATGAGTTTTAATCCCTCATCGGCGAATTGATTGGAGACCGCTTTAATGGCGGCCGATTTGCCCGTTCCCGCATCGCCATACAACAATAAATTGGAACAGGGCAATTGATGAAGCAACGCCTTGGTGTTACGAATGATTTCTTCGTGCTGGTCGTCATATCCATAGAGGGTATGAAAGGTAATGGGATCGGGACTTTTGATGACCAATAGCTTTTCCGGTTTACGAATATCCAAGCGAAACATATGGCCTTGCGTAAAAATGCCTGTGCCATATTGGTCAAGATGCATCAAGCGATCGAGATATTGGGCTTGTAAATCCACGCGTCCCGCTCGCCATCCTTTGCGCCCTACCAGACGAAAAGTATCGGGGGAGATTTGCGCGGCAAAGGAGAGCGCTTGTAATTCCCCCATAGCGGTATTGATCATGCGCTCGGGCAATTCATATTCGGTTGCCGCCACCCAAGATAAACACGTTTCCATCGATAAAATGGTGTTGGTCAAATAGGCGGACCAATCATCGGTTTTCTCGTTGTACAAAAGCCCTGTAAAGCGGGCGACAGCTTTTAAAAAGCCCGCTTCTTGTCCTTCAAAGGTTTCCTTACGATAACATTTGAGCATTTCCAAAAAGGCTACAAAGACAGGATTATCGTACAAGGCCATAAAGACGGCTAACTGGTCAAGAGATTGAATCAAATCATCAATCATGATAAAACGGCACCACGATCAGCGCCCGAAACAGCAGCCGCATAGCGTTTCAAATAGCCTTTGACATCTTTTTTCGTTTTGATCTCCATCGTTTTTTTGCGATTTTCGAGTTCTTCTTCATCCACTAAAAGTTCAATGGAGTAATCGGGAATGTTAATGGCAATTTGATCGCCATCTTTCACATAGGCAATTAAGCCACCTTTCACCGCTTCTGGGGTGATGTGGCCAATAGCGGCTCCACGAGTAGCCCCCGAAAAACGACCATCGGTAATCAAAGCGACTTCTTTATCTAAGCCCATACCGGCAATGGCTGAAGTAGGAGATAACATTTCGCGCATACCTGGACCACCCGCTGGACCTTCATAGCGAATAACGACTACATCGCCCGCTTTGACTTTGCCGCCAAAGATTCCGGCAATGGCTTCTTCTTCTGAATCAAACACCACTGCGGGGCCTGTATGACGAAGCATTTCGGGGGCCACGGCCGAGCGTTTGACCACACAACCATCGGGGGCAATGTTGCCGCGCAATACAGCCAATCCCCCCGTTGGGGTAAAGGGATTATCCAAAGGACGAATGACGCTTTCATCCATGTTTTTAGCCTGGGCGATGTTTTCATGAAGCGTTTTTCCAGTTACGGTCATCACATTTCCATCGATTAAACCCGCTTCTTCCAGTTCTTTTAACACGGCATACACCCCTCCAGCGGCATCCAAGTCTTCCATATAGGTAGGACCAGCCGGGGCCAAATGGCAAAGGTTTGGTGTCGCTTCCGAAATACGATTGACTTCATCCAAATTGATATCAATGCCGCATTCATGGGCAATAGCAGGCAAGTGCAACATAGAATTGGTGGAGCAACCAAGGGCCATATCCGCTGCAATGGCGTTTTGGAAAGCCTTTTCGGTTAAAATGTCTCGCGGACGAATGTCCTTTTCAATCAAATCCATGATTTGCATTCCGGCGTGTTTAGCCAATTCCAAGCGTTTGGAATACACGGCGGGAATGGTGCCATTGCCTTGTAAAGCCATGCCTAAAACTTCACTTAAGCAGTTGTGGGAATTGGCCGTATACATTCCCGAACAAGAACCGCAGGAAGGGCAAGCGTTGTGTTCGAATTCATCCAGTTTAGCCGCATCGATTTTACCCGCTTTAAACGCACCGACGGCTTCAAACATGCTGGAAAGCGAGGTTTTGTGTTTATCAATGTGGCCAGCAAGCATTGGTCCACCGGAAACAAAAATAGTGGGTAAATTTAAACGAGCCGCGGCCATTAAAAGACCAGGCACGTTTTTATCGCAGTTTGGAATCATAACCAGCGCATCAAAAGCATGGGCTAAAGCCATGGATTCGGTAGAATCGGCAATCAAATCGCGGGTAACGAGTGAATAGCGCATTCCATTGTGGCCCATCGCAATGCCATCGCATACGGCAATCGCAGGAAATACGATAGGAGTTCCTCCAGCCATGGCCACGCCTGTTTTAACCGCTTGAGTAATTTTATCGAGGTTCATGTGACCGGGAACAATTTCATTCCAGCTTGAAACAATGCCCACTAAGGGACGATCGATTTCTTCTTGAGTTAAACCAAGCGCATGCAATAAGCTACGCTGTGGGGCCTGTTGAGGCCCTTTTTTCATTTCATCACTTTTCATTCCATTTACAAAAACAGCCTGAGCTGTCTTTCTCCTTTCGCTATACAATAAAAGCCCGTTTCCGGGCTTTGTCAGTAGATGATGAAAGAAGACTAGTTGTTCACCAATTTGTCTTCATCGGCCCAAGAGTAAAGGGCACGAATTTCTTCGCCAACTTTGGAACTTGGATGTTCTTTGGCTTTTTTGCGCATCGCACGGAAGTGCGCTTGGCCACCTGCATCAGACATATCTAAGAGGAAGTCTTTAGCAAAGGTTCCATCTTGGATGTCTTTAAGAATTTTCTTCATGGCTTGTTTGGTTTCATCGGTGATGATTTTTTCACCCGTGATGTAATCGCCATATTCCGCGGTGTTGGAAATGGAGTAGCGCATGCCTTCAAAACCGGATTGGTAAATGAGGTCTACGATGAGCTTCATTTCATGAATGCATTCAAAGTAAGCGTTGCGAGGATCGTATCCAGCTTCAACAAGCGTTTCAAAACCAGCTTGCATCAAAGCCACAACACCACCGCAAAGAACTGCTTGTTCGCCAAAGAGGTCTGTTTCTGTTTCGGTGCGGAAAGTGGTTTCCAATACACCAGCACGGCTAGCCCCAATTCCAGCGGCATAAGCCAAACCAAGATCTAAGGCATCGCCAGTGGCATCTTGTTCAATCGCAATTAAGGAAGGAACGCCCTTACCGGCTTCGTATTCTGAACGAACCGTATGACCTGGACCTTTAGGCGCGATCATGATGACATTTACATCTTCAGGGGGAACGATTTGTCCAAAGTGAATATTAAAACCATGCGCAAAGGCTAAGGTTTTTCCAGCTGTTAAATTTGGAGCGATTTCTTTGCGGTATACGTCTTTTTGTTTTTCATCAGGAATCAAGACCATGACAATATCGGCGGCTTTTGTGGCTTCACCAACGGGAAGCACTTCAAAGCCTTGTTCCTTGGCTTTTTGCGCAGAGCGACTGCCTTCATAAAGACCAATCACTACATCCGCACCCGAATCGCGTAAGTTCAACGCGTGGGCATGGCCTTGGGAACCATAGCCAATGATGGCCACTTTTTTGCCATTTAAACGATTGATATCGCAATCTTGTTCATAAAAAATTCGGTTTTCCATTGTCTTCCTTCTTTCCTGTGGCAAGCATAATGCTCACGAAATAGGGTATGTCAATTTTAACGCGTGCTATACCCCATTAGTCTATTTCTTCTGGACGGAATTCCATGAAAGCGGCATCATCTTCC
>CAYMGC010000075.1:0-8045 GCA_964389885.1 uncultured Erysipelotrichaceae bacterium
GCTACCTCTTGGAAAGGTGGCGTTTTTTTATGGCAAAAAAAGAAAAGAGAACAAGGGATAATCGGGATAGGCCTTTTTGGGATCTTGAGATTGAATTTCAAAGAAGTTAGACTACATTTAGAATTTGTGCGGTAAGAAAGGAGCCAGGGTAAGAGGATGCACTTACCCACATTATTATTTTTTATGAAAAAGAATCGAATTTTAAAAAGCGCAAGTGTGCTTTTGATGTCAAGTTTATTCTGGCTACCCACCTCTATGGTGTATGCCAACGACGAGGCGGATTCTTCCACCATCTCAAGTATGGAAGACCAAGACAATAATACGCCAAGCGATACGGATTCAGATGCTACTTCCTCAAGTGAGGATCCCACCCCATCCACAAAGCCCGAAGAACCCGAACCCGTAGCTGGAGTGAGTGCTTCCATTGCTGGAGAAAAAAGCCTTTATGAATGGAAGTTGGATCAACAGGACTATCGGGACCGCCAAAAGAAAGCCTTGACGCAAGCGGAAAAGGATGCTTTACAGGAACGAATTGATGAAATCGATGCCATCTATGCGCGGTATGACAGCATCCCGATGTATCGTTTATACAATTATATTTCAGGGGAACATTTCTATACGGGCAGTGAATCGGAACGTACGCAACTCATCGCCGATGGTTGGAAAAATGAAGGCATTGGCTGGTATGCGCCAAGCGAAGGCGATCCTGTCTATCGTCTTTTCAATCCCGAAGGAGATCATCATTACACCACCTCAAGCCAAGAGCGCGATGCGTTGGTGAAATTTGGTTGGGTGTATGAAGGAGTCGGCTGGAAAACATTGACCAAACAAGATGGGGTAAATGCGGTTCCCATTTATCGTCAATACAATAGCAATGAACCCATTTGCAACCACAATTACACGGTTTCGGTTCACGAAATGAAATCGCTCGTTCAACTTGGCTGGAAAGATGAAGAGATCGGTTGGTATGGCGTTGCGCCCTATTCCAAAGTGGTCAATGCCAATGGTTCCACTTATTTTTACGATTACAACACCATGGAACCTTTAACGGGCGATCAAACGATTTGTGGCGTTCGCTATTATTTGTTGCCCAAATCCAATGGCGAAATGCTCAAGGGCTTAGCCTTTTTAAATGGGGAGTTCATTTTGTGCAGTGAAGATGGAGAGCGCTTATCGGGTTGGCAAGACTACGATGATCATACCTACTTCTTTGATCCAAAAACCTTTGTGGCTTTAACGGGTGTGCAAAAACTGACCAAAGAGCAAGATGGAACTCGGGCCCGAATTGTGGGCTTTGATCAATTTGGGCGCTTATTGCGCAATCAAACGATGGATGGACACGAATTTGATGCCAATGGAGATTTGATCGATCCCGATGAGGAACAAAAAGCTTGGTTAGAAGACCATCAATAGATTTATCGCTAAGAAGGGGCATTGCTCCTTCTTTTTTACGTTTTGCAGGAAATTGGTGAATAGATTCTAAATTTTTTCCAATTTTTTGAATGAAACCGAGAATTTTTTTCGTTCTCGTTGTATTATGCCAATTTTATTAATTTTTTCTTGTGAGCAAGCCGCTTGACTGTTAAAATTCTTTGGGTCAGAAATCGAATTTTTCGAAATTCTGAAAATCGCGTTTGCTTGAACTTCGGCCTATGGCGAGCAAGCAAGCATTTTTAATTTGTAAAAGGCCAGAGGCTTTTTACAAATGTATACTTGTTGGTTTTTACCAATTTTGAAAGAGGTAACTGATGAAAACATATTCTTTTTATCAAAAGATGCTTCTTGCCTTAGCCGCTTCGATGTCTTTATCGGCTCTTTCCACGCCGGTTTTTGCGGAAGACATGGAAGACGAAGCTTCGGGTAAGCAAGTCTCTTTAGCAGAAACGTCCATGTCTTCAGACAAAGAAGTCGAAATCATGGACGAAATGGAAACAAGCCAAGCCCAACTCCCAACTTCAGGTGGTGGCACAATTTATGATTGGAAAATGTATGCCAAACGTTTAGAGGAGCAATACGCTTTGGCTTCCCAAACAGAAAAAGAAGCATTAAAAGCGCAAATCGATCAAGTGAACACCATTTTGGACCGCTTTGCGATGACGCCAATGTATCGCTTATACAATAAAACCTCTGGAGAACACTTTTATACAGCCAATTTGGAAGAACGTTCTGGTTTAATCAAAGCGGGTTGGCAAGATGAAGGCATTGGTTGGTATGCGCCGATCAATGATGGCATCGATGTGTATCGTTTATACAATCCCGAAGGGGACCATCACTATACAACCGATGCGAAAGAAAAAGAGGCTTTGATCAAAGCCGGTTGGAAAGATGAAGGCGTAGGGTGGAAATCGTTTGAGGACGATGGCATTAACGCTACAGCTGTCTATCGTCAATACAATCCCAACGAATACATCTGCAACCACAACTACACAATCTCTCAAACCGAAAGCAAACACCTGATTGGTGTGGGCTGGTTGGATGAGAAAATCGGTTGGTATGGCCTTACCCCTTACTCCAAAGTGGTCAGTGATAAAGGGGTCCAATTCATGGATTTAGAGACGTTAACACCTTTAACGGGTTTACAAACCATCAATGGCGATACCTATTATTTGGATCCCAACAACGATGGAATTTTGACCAGTGGCTTAATTCATGAAGGCGATAAAATTTATATTTTGGACAACCAAGGTCAAAAACAGACCGGGTGGACCGAGTATGAAGGCAAGACGTATTACTTGGATCCCGTGAGCGGAGAAGCCAAAATTGGCTCCATGGTGTGGACCAAACAGGATAGTGGCAAAGACAAAGACATCATCGTCTGCTTTGGACCCGATGGCGCAATGTATAAAGATTGCACGGTGGATGGCGTAACGTATGGAGCGGATGGCGCTAAAGAAACGCTGAGCGTTGATGAGCGTTTGTTGTTAGACTCCTATGCGGTATATGAAGAAGTAGGACGGGATTTAAGAAGTTGCTTTGATTGGACGTATCAAACCATTGTTTACAAAGCCTTTAATCCCCAATGGCGGACTCCACCTGAAGGACGCACTCACATTCAAAACTTTGCGCTTTACGGTTTGGAAAGCCACACGGGCAACTGCTATACTTTCGCTTCGACGTTTTTAACCTTAGCGCGCAATTTAGGCTATGAAGGTCGTTTAGCCAAAGGAACGGTAAAAACCGTGAATGGACAAGAAGAACATGGTTGGTGTGAGTTGAACATTGATGGCAAATGGTACATCTTTGATGGCAGCTTTGCCCAAGGCTTCAATCCCAATATGTGCTATATGCAACCCAAAGAGCGCCCTACATTTGTTTATACGGTAGAAAGCTATCACTACGAGTAGGCTAAAAAGACAAAGTCAGGTTGGCTTTGTCTTTTTTATATCTTTTTTAAAGAATTGGTCTCTTTTAGTCTAGTTTGGTAAAGTCTAGATTTATGGATAAAATAAGAGCAGTCCTCAAAAAGGTGGTGTCACCTTTGCTCTTGGAAAGGAGGATTTTTGTTTGGTTTTTTCTTCCATGGTCTTTCTATGCGCGTTCTTGCCCATTGTGTTTATTTTGAGTCGACTGTCTAAATCCATTGCCTATCAAAATGGGTTGTTGATCGTCGCCTCTTTGCTCTTTTACGCGTATGGAGAGCCATATTATGTCTTATTAATGCTTTTTAGCGTTTTTATGAACTGGGGATTGGGTTTGGCCATGAAAAATGGCCCCAAAAAATGGGCCTTATGGCTTGCCATCGTGATCAACATCGGTTTGTTGTTTGTCTTTAAATATTTGGATTTGGCCTTAAGTGGGATCAATACGCTTTTTGGCACCACCATTGCGTTGCCTCATTTACCCTTGCCGGTGGGGATTTCCTTTTTTACGTTTCAGGCCTTGAGCTATGTCATTGATGTCTATCGTCAAGAGGTACCCGCGCAAAAAAGTTTATCCCATGTGATGCTTTATATTTCTCTTTTTCCGCAATTGATCGCCGGTCCGATTGTAAAATACCACGATATCGCCCTTCAAATTGAAAAGCGCCAACTCGAGGCCCAAACGACGGCGCTTGGCTTTCGACGCTTTTGTGTAGGGCTTGGAAAAAAAGTCCTCATTTCCAATACCTTGGCGAGTACCGTTGATTTGTTGTTTGCCGCCAATCCGGCCTACATCAACATTGGCAGTGCTTGGATTGCCGCTTTATGTTATTTATTTCAAATTTACTTTGACTTTTCGGGGTATTCGGATATGGCCATTGGCTTAGGCGAAGTGTTTGGTTTTCATTTTCATGAAAACTTCAACTATCCCTACATTTCTTGTTCCATTCAAGAGTTTTGGCGCCGCTGGCACATTTCCTTGTCCACTTGGTTTCGCGAATATCTCTATATTCCTCTAGGCGGTAACCGTAAGGGAACAGCGCGTAAATATTTGAACAAAATGATTGTCTTTTTGGCTACAGGTCTTTGGCATGGGGCCAATTTGACGTTTATCCTATGGGGATTGTGGCATGGAACGTTTATTGTGTTGGAAGACATGTTCAACCTCAAACGCCTACCAAAGTTTTTCGGCTGGCTTGGTACCATGCTCATTGTTACAGTTGGCTTTGTGATGTTTCGCGCCGATACGGTGAGTCAAGGGCTTTTCATGATTGGCCAAATGTTTGCAGGCTTTCGTTTTGATTGGTATTCGATGGCCCTTTTGTATTCCGTTTTATCCCCTGTTTTGCTGGTCGCTTTAATCGCTGCCGCTTTAGGCAGTGCGCCGCTTTGGAAACAAGTGGACTTTGATGGCTCGCCAATGCTTGGCTGGTCTTATCTTGGTAGCTATGCCTTACTTTTGGTTTGTATACTCGCTTTAAGTGCGGGTACCTATAACCCCTTTATTTATTTCCGTTTTTAACTTATGAAAAAAATACTTCCTAAACTGTTCATTACAGTTATGATTGTCACCCTATTGGTGCCTTTGGTTGGGATGTTGTTTTGGAAAAGCGATGAAACCAGTGAAAAGCGCGAATTGGCCGCTTTTCCAAGCCTCATAGAAGATGGCCAATTCAATGCGAAAATTCTTTCTGAGCTGGGAAGCTGGTTCGATGATCACTTTGCTTTTCGCTCTTGGCTTATCACCGCCTATGCGGATTTGGAAAATGGTTTATTTCGCGAATCGAGCATTCGCAACGTATTGCGTGGTCAAGACGATTGGCTCTTTTATCAAGAGACCCTCGACAATTTTACCGGCTTAGAACGCTTAAGCGATCGGCAAATTTACAACATTGTCCACAATTTGCAACTGATCCAATACTCCATTACTTCCCAAGGGGCGCATTTTGCCCTGACTATTGTTCCCAACAAAAACACGGTGTACCCTCAATATATGAAAGCGCGCTATGTTGAAACCGAAGATAAAGATATCGATCGATTGATGAACGCTCTTTCGCAAGGGGGCATTCCCTGCATCGATTTGAAAACGCCTTTGGTAAACGATGAGCGAACCTTATACTTTCACAAAGACTCCCACTGGACCAACCAAGGAGCCTTAGTGGCCTACAATGCTTTGATGAATGCTCTAGGCATTGAACACGACGACTTATCCACCTATGAACCAACCCAAACGTTGCCTCATGAATCGGATTTGGATACGATGCTGAATCCCGAAAGCGCCATTCCCGAAATGGACTATGACTACCAAAAAGCCTTTTCGTTTCAAGTGGACAATTCGATTACCGATTTCATGGATGACTGGATTGAAACCTCGAATCCTTCTGGATCGCAAACCCTTTTAATGTTTCGAGATTCCTTTGGTGAAGCGTTGGCTCCTTTTTTAGCCAATCACTTTGCCAAAAGCTATTTTTCGCGTTTGACACCCTATAACTTGATTCAAATTGAGGCCTTAAAGCCACAATGGGTCATTATTGAACGGGCGGAACGACGCATGAGCGCCTTTCAAGAACAAGCGGCCATTATGAAAATGCCCGTGGTGAAAAATATGAATTCTTCGGTGATAGAAAATCAGGCCTCCACTTTAAATTTTCGAGCCACTGAAGGGTGGATGTATATTTCGGGAACGATTCCAGATCTTCAACCGGAGACCGAAATCTATCTTGAAACCACTTGGCCAAATGGACAAACCTATACCTATCCTGTCTTTTATATTGAAGAGGGCTATGGAGTCTATTTAATGAAAGATTATTTGCCCAAAGACACCACCGTGAATCTTCTAGTAAAAAATGGGGAAGAGGTTTTGTGCCTAGAAAGTCAACGTGTTCTTGAATAATTGCTTAAAATTTGCCAAAATAGGCAGTTGAAAGACCAAAAGACCTAAAAAATGGCCAATTTGGACTTTGGAAAGGACTTTTTTTAACATGAATATCCCCACAAAACGATTGTTATCGGCGCTCGTGGTTGCAGGCTTTGTCCTTGCTGGATGCTCAAATTCCAGTGAAGAAAGCAGCAGTAGCCAAGCGTCTTCGATTAGTACAGTGGTTAAAGAAAACTTAGTACTCGGCACCAAGACAAGCCAAGCTTTACGTCTTGTCATCACCAATATGACGGATCTCGATATCGATTCCGTCAAATTGGTTCCGATTGAAAGCGATGAAAATGTCACTTCGCCAGAGTTGATGCCCCGCCAATCGCAATGGAAAAATGGTGATCAAGCGGATTTATACGTCCAAAGTGGTGACAAATCCATCGGAATGTCTTTAGAAATTCAAGCCAAAGAAGATGGAGAAACGGTAACGTATACCATGCCGGTTTTCCCTACAGCCGCTTTGTTTGACGCTGCGCTTTTAGCCAGTGAATCTAAAACAAGCGAAACTTCAAGCACTGCGAGTAGCACTTCCAGTCAAACCAGTACCTCAAGTCGTGAAAGCAACTCACGCTCTAGTCTGACTCTTCAAAGCATTTTGAAAGTGGAAGATGGCGAACTGGTTATGACCTGGCGGCAAGATGGACAAACGATGTCTTCGCAAGATTTTGAGGCTCCTGAACCCATCGTTGAAGAGGTTGAGGAAGAACAAGTCGTAGAAGAACCTGTAGTGGAAGATCAAACGCCCACTACGCCGAGTGTGAGTCAACAAGAACCAACTTATACGGAACCCGTTGTGGAAACGCCAACGGTGCAAGAACCCACCTATTCGCAAGATGACTTGTATTACGATGAACCCATCTACATTCCACCTACGACCAGTACCACAGTGCCTTCTTCTCCTGTAGTGGATCCAAACTATGGCACGCCCATTGTCAATCCAACTGAAGCACCAAGCACCCCTACTGCCCCTGATACGACGGTTACGACTCCAAGTGTTCCAGATCAGGGCGGTGAAAACTGCGTCAATCCTGGTGACTTGATCTTAAATTCTGAAAGCAATTTAATGGCCTAGCTCTTTGCTAGGCTTTTTTGTTTGAAAAAAAGGCATAGCTTTTGACTATGCCTCTTTAATATCCGAGATTTTCGTGAATCAAAATAACTTCATATTTGGCCCCATTATTGGGCTTTTCCCACAACACCAAAAGCCCTCGACAAATTCGTTGGGGACTTTTGCAATCGTAACATTTGTCCGCGCGAATCGCACAAGGCGTTTTCACCCCAACGCGTCTGGCATTTAAGGGAGCGGCTACGTTTCGGGCGCGATACACCGCTTGATCGCAATCTTCAGCCAATTTGTTTTGGCCCACTACCAAATAAACTTGGTCATGGCCATAAAGAATCGCCGATAGGCGATTGCACGTTCCATCGATATTTACAATTTCACCGGTTTTGGCCAATCCATTCACCGAAGAAATGTAGACCTGTGCTTGGCTAGCGGCTTTACGAATGGCATTTGGATCTTCCCCTTCAGGCGTTCGGTTGTGCCAAAAAACGGTGTTATGCTCTTGAAGCGTTTCCATAAGATTCATTTGCGCTAAGGTTACAGATCCGCCAAAACCTACCGTTTTTTGATCGATTTGGTCGTTTAAATAATTCGTAGCGTCCTGAGCCGTATCAAAAATGCGCACTTCAAAGCCACGGTCTTTTAGATTTTTTTCTACACTTGAAAAATCCATACTCGTCCTCTTTCTTTTTTT
>CAYMGC010000076.1:0-7923 GCA_964389885.1 uncultured Erysipelotrichaceae bacterium
CGCCCGCCAAAGGCTTATCCAAGTATGCCAATTGGCAAGAATACGAAACACTTCCTGCCGATTCTTTAATTCCAAGTCATTCCTCTAAAAAAGAGTAGGGGATGACTTTTTTTCTTTTATGGGCAAAATAGGAATAAGAGAGAAAATAGAGGAAAACTATGGAAGAATTTAATTTTATTGATGAGGTTACTCAAGAGCTAAAAAATAAAGATATGAATATAGTAGGTGTGGTGTCTAAAAATAAAAAAATATATACCTTAGGAACAGATTCTAAATTAATTGGCCGAGTATTTGAGATGATTTGCCAACCAATTATTGATTTAATTGCGCTTAAACATGGATTAGAAGTAAAAACTCCTCCTTATCAAAATTATTATCCTGATTTTATTTTAGAAGATCCATACGATCATAAAAAAATCGCAATTGATGTGAAATCCGCCTACAGAAATTCTTCTCAAGAGAAAATAGGGTTTACCTTAGGGGCCTTTAACTCTTATATGAAAAATAATAAAAAAAATTTAGTGGGTTACTATACTGATTATCAAAAGCACTATGTTATTGGCTTTATTTATAAACGAAATGATCAAGCTCAATATAGTCAAGAACTTCCTCTAGAAGACTTAAATAAAATTCCATGTCCTTTTATTCTTGAGGATTTTTTTGTTCAAGAAAAATATAAAATTGCGGGGGAAAAGAAGGGCAGTGGAAATACCGATAACATTGGTTCAATAAGGTCAAATAAAATTTCTGATTTTAAAGAAGGACTTGGACCCTTTTCGATTTTAGGTGAAAACATATTTAATCTATATTGGGTAAATTATCCCACTTATACTGAACAAACTAAAAAATTTAGAGATCTTAAGACTTTTTATGAAGAGTTAAAACAAGGAATGCTCCTTAATCCTTATTTTTACGATTTAAATTATGATTTCTTATTAAAGAAGTTATCAGATTACTTTGAGTCAAATGAAACTTTAAATTGACGAATAAAATTTACGAAAATGGCCTATATCTTAAATAGAAGTCAAAAAGGAGGATTTTATGAAAGTTCTTGTTCCACCTATTAAATGTCAAGGGATTAAAACGAAAATAGTGCCTGAAATTATTCAAAATGTGTCCCCCTCCTTTGATGGAGTTTGGATTGAACCATTTTTAGGTTCGGGAGTGGTTTTATTCAATGTGGCTCCAAAAAAAGCGCGTGTTTATGATAAAAACAAACATATTATCAACTTTTATCAAGGAATATTGAAAGGTGATATTACTTCACAAAAAGTAAGGGACTTTTTAGAGTATCATGGTCAAAATTTGCAGGAAAAAGGTCAAGAATATTACCTACAGATGCGATCCGAATTTAATCAAAATGGAGATCCCTTGTACTTTTTGTTTTTGAATCGTTCTGATTTTAATGGGATGATTCGTTTTAATAAAAAAGGAGAATTTAATGTCCCCTTTTGTCAAAAACCCGATCGTTTTTCTAAAGCCTACATTACTAAGATTTGCAATCAAGTCGAGGCGGTTTCTAAAGTCATGAAAAACAAAGACTGGGAATTTATTTGTGGAGACTGGAAAGAAGCCTTTGAAAAAGCCAAGGACTCTGATTGGATTTATTTGGATCCTCCTTATATTGGACGGGATACGTCTTATGTAGGGGAATGGCCGGAGTTGGAAGCGCAATTGCTTTCGCAATACGCCCATGATACGAAAGCGACGGTTTGCTTATCCATGTGGAAGGAAAATAAATTTAGAGAAAACCAGCATTTAATTGAGTTTTGGAATGATTTTAAATGGATTCCGATTTCTCATTTTTACCATTTTGGTGCGAAAGAAACCAACCGGCATGCCATGATAGAAGTATTAGCCATTAAAGAGTCTAGTCAATCAAATTAGTACGAAAGGGCCAAATCTTGGCTCTCTTTTTATTTTAACCTCTAAAAGTTTTTCTTTATTTTTTGATAAAAAAAAACTGCAACGATTCGTTACAGCTCTTTTTAAAAGACTTAGGATAAAACCTCTAAGTAGCGCGCTAAGGCATCTTGCCAAGCAGGAAGGGGCGTAAAGCCACTTTGTTCTAGTTTACTCATATCCAAGCGGGAGTTGGTTGGCCGTTTGGCCTTGGCAGGGTATTGATCGCTTCCTACGGGAACGACTTTAACCTTCATGCCGGCTTGTTTGAAAATTTCCTTGGCAAAATCATACCAAGAGATGTAGTTGCCACTGTTGGAAACGTGATACACCCCATATTGATCGGAGACAATCATATCCAAAACCAAGCGTGCTAAATCGTAAGTATAGGTCGGCAATCCCACTTGGTCATCTACGACGGTGATCGTGTCGCGCTCTTTGCCTAGACGCAACATGGTTTTGATGAAGTTGGCCCCATTTAAACCAAAGACCCAAGAAATGCGCAGGGTAAAAAACTTCGGATTGTCTTTGACGTAATCTTCCCCTTCGGATTTGGTTAAACCATAGACGTTTAGGGGATTTTTTTCATCGTCTTCCTTCCAAGGTCTCGTGCCTTGGCCATCAAAGACGTAATCGGTCGAAAAATACATCAAGGGAATGTCGAGTTCCTTGCAAACCTTGGCAATGTAACCTGTTCCCGTGGCGTTTACGGCTTCTACGGTTTCAAAGAGTTCTGGCTCCTCGCCTTTATCGACGGCTGTCCAAGCGGCGCAATGCACCACCGCATCGTAGTTGCCCCGCGAGATGACTTGTTCCACTTGTCCTTGATCGGTGATGTCCATTTCCGCAACATCGACCCCAACGGCATCGATGCCGCGCTCTTTGGCTTGAAGGATGACATCGTGGCCGAGTTGTCCTTTGTTGCCGGTGACTAAAATTTTCATCGGTTGTGTTTGATTCCTTTCTTACGCGCGTCCTTTGTTGACGTACATATCGGCGAAATAGTTTTGGTACTCGCCACTTAAAATGTTTTTCCACCAGTCTTCGTTGTCCAAATACCACTGGATGGTTTTGGCAATCCCAGTGTCAAAGTTTTCTTCGGGTACCCAGCCCAGTTCGTTTTCAAGTTTTGCTGGATCAATGGCATAGCGGCGATCATGGCCTTTGCGATCGCTGACAAAGGTGATTAAACTTTCCGGTTTGTTGAGGGCGGCCAAAATGGTTTTGACCACTTCCAAGTTGGTCTTTTCATTGTGGCCCCCAATGTTGTACACTTCGCCCTCTTTGCCCTTGCGCAAGATTAAATCAATGGCTTTGCAGTGATCGAGGACATAGAGCCAATCGCGCACGTTGGCCCCATCGCCATACACCGGCAAGCTTTCATCGGCTAAAGCGCGCGCAATCATCAAAGGAATGAGCTTTTCGGGGAAATGATACGGTCCATAGTTATTCGAGCAGCGCGAAATGGTCACCGGCAAGCCATAGGTACGATGGTAGGCTTGCACGAATAAATCGGCTGCGGCTTTGCTAGAGGAATAGGGAGAACTGGTATGCAACGGGGTCTCTTCCGTAAAAAATAAATCGGGACGATCCAAGGGCAAATCCCCATACACTTCATCGGTCGATACCTGATGGTAACGCTTGACACCATATTCCTTTGCGGCATCAAGCAAAGTGGTTGTGCCCATCACGTTGGTTTTGACAAAGATTTCGGGATCTTCAATGGAGCGGTCCACATGGCTTTCGGCCGCAAAGTTGACGACGATGTCGGGGCGTTCTTTTTCAAACAAATCAAAAATGAATGCACGATCGGCAATGTCACCTTTTATAAATTTATAGTTGGGTTTGTCTTCGACATCCTTGAGATTTTCTAAATTGCCGGCATAGGTCAAGGCATCCAAATTGATGATTTCATCTTCGGGATGGGCATTGACCATGTAGTTGACGAAGTTGGAGCCAATAAAGCCCGCTCCACCGGTCACAAGAATTTTCACACTCATCTCTCCTTTCAAGGCCTACGTCTAGGCTTTGTCTTACCATACCATTTTGGCGATTTTACGCTTTTGGTTTGGAAATTTATGGGTTTACGCTTCACTGTATACAAATTGATTGTCGGCTTCTTCTAAAGTGGGGGCGACTTCATCTTTTTGGGATAAAACCGGCGTTCTACCCTCTAATAAGGTTCCCCAATCCACCGCAATGGTGGGATCGTTGTAACAAATCGAGCCTTCGGAGTCTTTATTGTAGACATTATCGACTTTATAGCGAAACTCGACATCGGGCGTTAAGGTCAAAAAGCCATGGGCAAAGCCTTGGGGAATAAAAAATTGGCGATGGTTGTCGGCGGACAGTTCACAAGACACCCATTTTCCATAGGTTGGGCTGCCCTTGCGAATGTCGACGGCCACATCAATGACCCGTCCTTTGGTGCAGCTGACCAATTTGGATTGGGCATAGGGGGGATTTTGCCAATGCAAGCCGCGCAAGGTTCCTTCTTGGGCGGAAAAGGACATGTTGTCTTGGACAAAATCGACATCAATGCCGAGTTTTTCGTATTTGGGCTTGGAGTAGGTTTCACTAAAGTAGCCACGATGATCGCCAAATACATCGGTATCAATGATCAAGACGCCAGGAATGGCGGTAGGAGTCACTTTCATAGTTGGTTTCCTTTCAAAACAAACGCGCAGGTGAACCTGCGCTACGGTGTTCTTTTAGTTGGCGCGTTTATCGACGTATTTGCGATCGATGAGTTTTTTCAAATACGCCCCATACTGATTTTTCTTGTAAATTTCATACGCGTCTTTTAACTGATCCAAATTGATCCAGCCTTGACGAAAGGCGATTTCTTCAAGACAAGCAATTTTGCGGTGTTGATGCTCTTCCACGGTTTTGACAAAATTGGTCGCATCCACCAAGGATTCATGCGTTCCCGTATCCAACCAGGTAAAGCCATCGCCAAGAAGGGTGACATTCAAATGGCCCTGATCGAGATAAATGCGGTTTAAATCGGTGATTTCAAGTTCCCCACGAGCGGAGGGCTTGAGGGATTTGGCCAATTTCACAACATCGTTGTCGTAAAAATACAATCCCGTTACGGCATAGTTGGATTTGGGTTCCTGGGGTTTTTCCTCTAAAGAAATGGCTTTGCCCTCTTCATCAAATTCCACCACGCCAAAGCGTTCGGGATCTTCCACATAATACCCAAAAACGGTCGCGCCTTCCTTGCGGTTGGCGGCTTCGACCAAGCGTTTGGATAAACCATGGCCGTGGAAAATGTTATCGCCTAGAATCATCGCCACCGAATCCTCGCCAATGAATTCATCGCCCAAAATGAACGCTTGGGCTAAGCCATCGGGCGAGGGTTGCACTTTGTAGGTGAGTTCCAAGCCAAATTGATGGCCATCCCCTAAGAGTTCCTCAAAACGAGGGGTGTCTTCGGGGGTGGAGATGATCATGATTTCCCGAATGCCCGCATCCATCAAAATGGACATCGGATAATAAATCATCGGTTTGTCAAACACTGGCAAAAGCTGTTTACTTGTCACTTTGGTCAACGGATAAAGACGTGTGCCAGATCCACCGGCTAAAATGATACCTTTCATACACAGACAAGCGGGTGACTTCACCCGCCTTCTCCTTTCTATGGGGGCAAAAAATTTTTGAAACGCCTTTCTTTTTAAGGCGCTTAATGGTTCGCGATTCGCTTTATGGGCCGCTTGGCCAACGCTTGCAAAAGCTGCAGGCGCCATTGCACTTGTTGTTTGGGACTGGCCGGTTTTAAGGAACTGGCATTGTGATCGTGACGGCGATAGTACAAAAGCGGTTTGGCATAAAACTCGACCTCTCCAGCGCGCAAGGCTTGTAAGCCTAAAAACTGATCGTGCATGGGAATCGTAGGAAAGGGCAGGGATTGCTCAACGACCTCTTTGCGAATCGCCATGCAACAGCCAATGAAGCTATTGCGCAACAAGTTGGCCACAAAGCCCGATTTGGAGTGGTGATAGGCAAAAAAGGAGGGGGCCATGACCTCTAAATTGGCCGTGCAAAGCAGTGCATCGTGGACAAAGCCCGTTAACCTTGGATTTTGGCTAAAGGCTTGGCGAATGCAGGTCAATTTATTGTCCATCCACACATCATCTTGATCGCAAAGCACCACGATGGGATTTTGCACCTGGCTTAAGGCGGATTCAAAGTTATGAATGACCCCTTGGCCTGGTCCTTGTACCAATCGTATTGTGGCTGGACTTGGATGGGCCTTTAAAAACTGCTCCAAAATTTCTTGGCTTTGATCGCTCGAAGGATCCAAACTGATCAAAAGCTCATCCCCCGCTTGCAATTGCGGAAAAATGGAGGCGAGTTGGGCGGGCAAATAGTCTTGTCCATTGTAGGCGGCAAGCACCACAGAAATGGCCTTAACGTCCATGATTCGCCTTCTTTTCTAGGTTACGGAAAATTTGCGTTTTGGTTTGGCGGGGCATGGGTTTAATGGGTTTGAGCAATTGGCCCAAGACCACTTTTAAGTCCAAACCAAGCGTTTTCCAAAGCCCTGGCACTTTAGAACTCCAAATAAGCCAAATGAGCGCCGTGTAATTTAAATCGCGCAGCGATTCATAGCGGGTGCGATACACTTGCGCAATGCGATCCATCGCCACTTGCTCACAAGGAGCGGCAAAAAGAATTTCGCTTAAGTATAAAAGCGATTGTTTTTGCAAGTAATCCTGATGCGCCCCTTCAAGGCGACTGTAATACGTGGTGCGTCTTGTTAAACCAAGGGTGTTATGGGGATGCTGGCGATAGGCAATTAAGGGTTCATCCAAGTAGGCTAAGCTTTTTTGCTCCACCAAGCGGGCGGGCTTTAATAGCGTAGCGATCGCACAAAGGGCCCAATCGTGGGGCAAATCGATGTCATCGGCGTATTTGAGATAGTCTTTGACCAACGATTGCTTCACCGCTAAAGTACAACCTGGCGCAAAATTGTGCACCCGCACATCGTGAAAGGTCATGTACGTTAAGCCATTGGAATTTACGGGATGGGGGATCAAATTGTGGTTGGCTTTTTGGGGATCGCAAGGCTGAATGAGCGCTTGATCGTTTTGATCGATCAGATCAAAAGAAGAAGCAAGGGCCAAAAGGTTTTCATCGGCTTGCAAAATATCGCGCATGCGTTTGGTTTTTTGCGGATACCACACGTCATCGTGATCGCATAAAAATACGATGTCTTTGGTGGTGGCTTTTAAGGCTTCGATAAAGGAGCGCACAAAGCCACTGTTTTTTTGATGTTCAATGACTTTCCAATGCCATAGATGATGCTCTTGAATGTATTGCCTTAAATACGCCACCGTGCCATTGGTTGAACCATCGTCGACGATGATGACTTCTTGAAAGGGGACTTCTTGTTGGCGCAAGGAATCGAGTTGTTTTTGTAAAAAGATGGGATTGGAATTGTAAGTGGTCATCGCACAGCTCAGTTGCATGAAATCCCTCCAAAACGGTTTTTGCCACCCGTTTTTTAAAGAGCCTTTTTTGGTTTGAAAAGCCAAGATGGGGTCTTTTAATCTTTAGTGTAACAGGCCCCTTCTTTCCTCGCAAAAAAAAACTACGCTAGGCGTAGTTTTGCAAAGTTTCCAATAAGCGCTCTTCAAAGGCATCGCGCGAAAACACCGCATCGTATAGCGCTTTGGCATTTTGGCGCATGTGCATATGTTGGGAAGGTTTAAGATGCAACAGCTTTTGCACCGTATAGGGGATGTCTTGGCGTTGGATGTTGAGGCCACAAAAGGCTTTTTCAATCCAATCGTGCAAATCCCCATCGAGCGAATTGATGATGGGCAACCCACCTTTTAAATAATCGAGCGATTTCATGGATAAGCCCACCATGACGGTGTCTTTCATGATGTTTAAGCCAAAGTGGCATTGCGAAAAGATGGCTTGCTTGGCTTGGGCATCGTACACATGGCCATGATCGATGATCGGACACACTTGGCCAAGGCGCATCACCATTTCCTCTTTTTTTTCGCCACT
>CAYMGC010000077.1:0-2367 GCA_964389885.1 uncultured Erysipelotrichaceae bacterium
ACTCGCTTTCTTTTTGCTAAAGAGACAGAAATCGTCTAAACTTTCAAACAGATCAAAATAAAGGAGTTGTGTTATGGATAAGAAAAAAATCAGAACGCGGTTTGCTCCTTCCCCAACGGGCTATATGCACATTGGAAACTTGCGAACAGCGCTTTTTGAATATCTCATCGCCAAACACGATGGCGGAGACTTTCTTTTACGCATTGAAGACACCGACCAAGAACGCAAAGTCGATGGAGCGGAAGACATCATTTACGATACGCTCAAAAGTGTAGGGCTTAACTGGGATGAAGGACCAGACATTGGGGGCGATTATGGACCGTATATCCAATCCGAACGCCTTGGAATGTACAAAGGCTATGCCGAAGAATTGGTAAAAACCGGTCATGCCCACTATTGCTTTTGCTCGGAAGACGATATCGAAGCGCAACGCAAAGAAGCCGAATCGCTTGGCATTTCCTTTCGCTTTGATGATCCTTGTAAACATTTGTCCCAAGAAGAAATTCAAGCGAAGTTGGATGCAAACGATTCCTATGTAATTCGTCAAACCATCGATCATGTTGGCGAAACGTCCTTTGATGATGAAGTGTATGGCCATATTGAATTTGATGGTGATTTGTTGGACGAACAAATTTTGTTGAAGTCGGATGGCTTTCCTACCTATAACTTTGCCAACATCATTGATGACCACACCATGAACATTACCCATGTGGTGCGCGGCAACGAATATCTCTCTTCTACCCCCAAGTACAACTTAATTTATGATGCGTATGGCTGGGAGCGTCCTACTTATGTTCATGTTCCCCCTGTCATGAAAGACGAAAAACATAAGTTGTCTAAACGCAATGGCGATGCCTCTTTCCAAGATTTAGTGGCCAAAGGCTACTTGCCTCAAGCAATCATCAACTACATCGCCTTGCTTGGATGGGCACCTCCTACGGATCGTGAAATTTATTCTTTGGATGAACTCGTTGAAATCTTTGATGTCAGCCGTATTTCCCGTTCACCAGCGATTTTTGATATTGATAAGCTCACTTGGATGAATGGGGTGTACTTACGCAATATGGATGATGAAACCTATTTTGAAACGGTGCGCCCTTATTTGCAAAAAGCAGTCAAGGGACCGTATCCGCTTAAAGACTTAGCTAAAATTATCAAACCGCGTATTGATGTGTTGACTCAAATCGAAGATTCCGTAGACTTTGTGGACCAAGCGGGGGAATACGATTTGGAGATGTATCGTCACAAAAAGATGAAATCCACTCCAGAAATCGCCTTGAATGCGCTCAAAGCCATCAATTCAACTCTCGAATCCATTCCCGATGATGAATGGACGATGGAAAAAATTCATGAAGAGCTTTTGGCTTTGCCTAAACAGCTCAACTTAAAAAATGGACAAGTTCTCTGGCCTGGACGTACAGCCCTTTCGGGAAAACAATTCACTCCAGGTGGGGCCATTGAAATTGCCTATATTTTGGGAAAAGAAGAATCCATGCGTCGAATCGATGTGGCAATCGAACGCTTAGAAAAAGCCATTAATCACGAAGAATAAGAAAATCTTTTGAGGTTCCTGTTAAATTCAGGAACCTTTTTTTTATACTGAAAAGTACCAATAGGAAAGGAGCTTCATATGAATGAGCTAGCTCAGGCCCTTCAAAATAGTTATTTAGTAAAAGTTATTGCCGCCATCATTGAAGTTATCATTAGCTTTTTTCTTGGTCCCTTTGTAAAGCGTCAAATTATGCGTTTACACAATCAAAAAGGGGTCGATGAAGGGGTCTTAACCTTCACTGGATCGCTGGCCAATACAGCTATTCGCTTTATTGGCTTTATTATTGCCCTTGGTCAACTAGGAGTGGACATGAGTGTTGTTGTCGGGGCGTTTTCGGCTGTTGGATTAGGGGTCTCATTAGCCTTAAAAGAAAATATGTCCAATGTGGCCAGTGGAATGCAGATTTTAATTACCAAACCTTTTAAAGTGGGCGATTACATTGCTTGTGATGGCCTAGAAGGAACGGTGACTGCCATTGAAATCATGTTTACCACTTTAAAAACCGTAGACAATCAACAAGTCGTGATTCCAAATGCCATATTGATCTCTCAATCGGTCGTCAACTATTCCCTTTATCCAACTCGACGCATCAATATTATTGTTCCAATTTCTTGTTTGGATGATTACGAAGGCTTTCGCCTCAAAGCCCAAGACATCATGGAAGCCCAATCGGGTGTGTTGGCCGATCCAGTTCCTAAAACGGTGGTGGGCACCTATACTCCGGATGGTCGAGCGATTCAAATTAAGTTGGTGTGCTATGCCCAAAATGGCAATTACTGGGATACTTACTATGCCCTCACCAATAAAATTGAAGT
>CAYMGC010000077.1:2467-7906 GCA_964389885.1 uncultured Erysipelotrichaceae bacterium
CAATCTATTTTGTATGCTCTTATTCAATCTCTCCATCAAGCCAATCAATATGACTTCAAAACAGGCCAAGAGAAGGCGGATCTTGCCTTTCAACAAGCGAGGGATTCTTTACAAAAAGCCATAGAAACTCAATCCAAAGACAGTTCTTTCCTTCTCGCTTTTAGTGCTAAGCATCCTCTTTTGCTTCGGTATTCGGATCTTTTGGCTTTTTTCGCGCTTTGGATTGGAGGATATCAAGCCTTAGTGGGATCTATTTTAGAAAATCATTCTCTTTGGACTATGATGTCCTTTGGGTTTTCCAATTTTTTACAGGCTTTTAGTGGATATGTATGCATTAAATTGACCTTAGAGGTCCTTTTGCGTTTAGAAGGACCAAAGCGTTGGCTTTGTTTAGCGAGTCTTTTTATCTTGTATCTTGCACTTATGAAATGGTCGAATAGTCTTTTAGGAGGTGTCTCGATCCCTGCGATCAATGTTATTCTTATATGTGTGTTGATCTTTTTCATCTCTTTGGTGTTCTTTGTCCAGGTGTATGGAAAACCGATCCGTAGTGAGACCTAAAGAGAAAAAAAGATCCCGAAAGGATCAATAGTATGTCATCCACTTTGTTAAAAGCGATCATTTGGATAGGATCGGCTGTTCTTATCTCCGCTTTGTTATTGCTGTTGCCTTTAAAAATCACGGCAATTGTAACAACCCCATTTTCTCTAAAAACCTTTGGAATTCGAAAAATTAAGCGTTGGCATTCCCGCACGGATACGTTGGCGAATTTTATGCTTTGGGTCTCCTGCCTGTTGTCAATTTTGGCTCCTTGGATTCCTTATTCTCCTCTTTTGTATGCGGGATGGTTGACCTTTAGCTGGCTATGTGCGGTTTCCCGGGCCGTGCGTTTAAGCGAAGTGCGCTCTCGTTCTCGTAAAACGCTGATTATCTTTCTTTTAAACCTATTGTATTTCAGTAGCCTTTTCATCACTTTAGGCGCTTTAAATCAATATACCTTGTGGATTCAATCCTTTGGCTTTGCCAATGCGATAATTAGTCATGAAGCTTGGCATATGATGTTTTATTTAAGCAGTCCATTGCCCGCTGCTTATTTGGTCCAAACCATTATTCTCATCGTTCCAGTGGTGGTGTTTTGGAGTCAATTTAAATACATGCGTTTAGAAAATACTTATCAAGCGCGTAACATTGGAACGTATATTTTTAAAATGGTTTTGTTAGTTATCGTCTTAACGCTTCTTGGTGCCTATGGAGCGCAAGCAGTAGGTTTAATTTATAGCTCGGATGGGTTTGAATATGCGAGTGCGGAGTCTTTTGGATATCCTTTGACTCATCAACAACTCGACGCGATGGTCAAACTCTCCCAAACCTTTGAACAACCCGTTCCTGTTCCCACTTCTTAAATTTCTTACATTCTTGTTTTGGACATTCCTTTTTGGGATGTCCTTTTTTGTAAGGAAAAGTAAAAGCTAAAAGTGATTTGAGAAAGGTCTTGTTGCATAATAAAACAAGAAAAGAGGATTTTTCGATGATTCCAGAACGATTAGCTACGTTGCGTCAAAAAATGGCGGCCCATGATATCGCCGCTTTAATTATTCCAACTTCAGACTTTCACGATACCGAATATGTATGTGATCATTTTATGGCTCGTAAATACTTTTCAGGCTTTAGTGGAAGTGCAGGCATTCTTGTGGTCTTACAAGACAAAGCGGCTCTTTGGACGGATGGTCGGTATTTCATTCAAGCGGCCAAAGAACTTCAAGGCAGTGGCATTGAATTGATGAAACAAGGTCAACCTGGAACCCCAACGATTGCCCAATACATCTTAGACAATGTACAAGAAGGACAAAAAGTGGCTTTTGATGGCCGATGCGTTTCCATGCGCGATTTTGAAACCTATGAAAAGCAGCTTCAAGCCAAACATCTCGATATCGTTACCGATTTAGATGTAGCGGGAGAAGCTTGGGACAATCGACCGGCTTTACCAAACAGTCGTACCTTTCATTATCACGAAAAATACACGGGCAAAGAAATCAGCGAGAAACTTGCTGAAGTCCGCCAAGCGATGAAAGAAGTAGGGGCTAAACATCACATTTTAACTAAAATTGATGAAGTCGCTTGGTTGTATAATCTTCGCGCTAGCGATATTCCCAATTTCCCTGTGGCTTTAGCCTATAGCATTCTTGGCTTAGAGGATGGAGTTTTATACATCGATGCCTCGCGTTTGGATGCGGCCAGTAAAGAATGGCTTGCTGAAAATAACATTATGGTGCGCCCTTATGATGCCATTTATGAAGATGTCCAAAATCTTGAAGGACCAGTCTTGATGGACAAAGGATTTATCAATTCTCGAATTGGACGGGCCATTCAAAATCCACTTTGGAAAGAAGATCCCATTCAACGTCTTAAAGCCACAAAGAATCCTGTAGAAGTCGAAGGCGCTAAAGAAGCGCATCGCAAAGATGCTGTAGCGATGATTCGGTTTTGGAAATGGTTAGAAGCCATGATGGCCCAAGGAAAGCTTGTAACGGAGATTTCAGCTCGTGACCATTTGCATGAGTTGCGCGCTTTGGATCCTCACTTTTTGGATGAATCGTTTGCAACGATCTCCGCTTATGGAGCCAATGCGGCTATGGCTCACTATCATCCTGATGAGGAAAATCCAGTTCCCTTGCAACCCAGTCATTTATTCCTAGTGGATTCCGGCGGCCATTATTTACAAGGGACGACCGATATCACTCGAACTTTTGTCATGGGTCCTTTAACCGAAGAAGAGCGTCGTGCCTTTACACGGGTTTTACAAGGACACATTGATTTATCGAAAGCCATTTTCCCCAAAGGCGCTTCGGGGCTAAATTTGGATATTTTGGCTAGGGAATGGTTGTGGAAAGAAGGCAAAGATTTCAATCATGGAACGGGTCATGGAGTCGGCGCTCTTTTGAGTGTCCATGAAGGCCCCAATGGCATTCGTTGGAAAGTGGTTCCTGAACGCCGCGATAGTGGAAGCTTTGAAGTGGGCATGATCACTTCCGATGAACCCGGTATGTATGAAGAAGGCAAATATGGCATTCGCCATGAAAACCTTTTAGTCGTCCAACCTGCTTTTAATACCGAATATGGTGAATTCTTAAAGCATGAACCACTCACACTCGTGCCCTTTGATGTGCAAGGACTTGATGTGAGTTTGATGAATGAAGATCAAATTGAGTGGTTGAATGCGTATCATAAACAAGTCTATGACACCATTGCGCCACGCTTGTCGGCAGAGGAAGCCAACTGGTTAAAAGAAAAAACGGAACCAATTGGTCTTTAAAGTACCAAAATATCTCAACATCGGTTAAAGTCTTAAAATAAAGCAAGAAAGGCCATTTCAAATGGTCTTTTTTGCTCTTGTTTCTTATTCCCAATAAATTTCAAAAATTGAGCGTCATTTTTCGATTTTAAGTGGGAAGTCTGTGGGAATTTTTTAGGCGTTTCTAAGGAAATTTGCATAAGAATCCTTTACTTTAAAAGCAGATAAAGAAAGGGATTTTTATGAAAGACTTCATTAATGAATTTAAAGCCTTTATTTCAAGAGGAAATGTCATTGACTTAGCTGTTGGTATTATCATGGGTAATGCCTTTACCGCCATCGTCAACTCTCTAGTTAACGATATCGTTATGCCTATTGTGGGTATGCTTTGTGCAGGCGTGGACATTGCCGAATTATCTATTACAGTTGGCTCTGCTAACTTGAAATACGGGGCATTTTTGCAAGCCATCTTGAATTTCTTGATTATTGCTTTTGTGATTTTCTGCATGGTAAAAGCCATCAATGCAGCCCGCACCAAGACGGAAAAGGCTCTTTTCAAGAAAGCGCAAGAAGCCAAAGCAGAAGCCGAAAAAGCACAAGAAGCCAAACCCGATCCCCAAATCGTATTGCTTCAAGAAATTCGCGATCTTCTTCAAAAAGAACAAAACTAAAAAGCATAATTTGCTTTTCTTTCCAAAAGAAAAAGCGGTTACTGAAAGGCACTTCGCTCTTTTCAGTAGCCGCTTTTTTATTCGGAAAAAGAAGTAAAAAATTCCGTTTGAGCCAATCGCTTGGCTGCTTGACGAATGGTATAACTCGATACGACAAGAGCTAAGCGGACATATCGATCGCCCATGTCGCCAAAAGCACTGCCAGGGGTAACCAAAACGCCTGTTTGACGCAGGAGGTCTTTGGCAAATGCCATGGAATTTTCATATTGTTTTGGAATAGGAGCCCAAATAAACATCGTTCCAGGAGGCAAAGGCAAATCCCAACCGGCTAATCCAAATTCTTTTTGAATAAGGGAGCGGCGAATTTGATACGTTTGGCGTGTTTCTTGCACTACACTTTGTCCAGTTTGAAGAGCTGTAATGCCCGCATATTGGACGGGTAAAAAGACTCCATAGTCCATATTGGATTTGAGCTTTTTGTATTGGGCAATAACCTCGGCGTTGCCACACAAAATCCCAAGTCGGGCTCCTGCCATACCATATGACTTGGAAAAGGAGTTTAATTCCACTCCGACCTCTTTAGCTCCGGGAAAGGATAAAAAGCTTTTTCCTAATGGTCCTTCAAAAACCAAGTCGCCATACGCATTGTCAAAAACTACTAAAATTTCATATTTTTTCGCAAAAGCGATGAGCTTTTCGATAAACCAATCAGGAGCGATAGCGCCTGTCGGATTGTTAGGGTAACACACAATCATCATGCGCGCTTTTTCACAAATCTCTTTAGGAATCGCCTCCAAATCGATTAAATATTCGTTTTCCGCTTTTAAAGGCATAAACCAAATATCGGCTTCGGCCATACGGGGCGCATCGACATAGGCGGGATAATAGGGATCTGGAATGAGAATAATGTCATGCGGATTGCAATAAAGAAGTGGCAAATTCACTAAGGCTTCTTGCGATCCCTGAAGCAGACAAATTTCTTCTTCTTTCAAATTCACTTGATAGCGTTCTTGATACCAATTTTGAATCGCAGAAACCAGTAAGGGCAATGGTTGAATTGCGTAGCGATAGTTGAGCGGATCTTTCGCTTGGGTGCTAAGCGTTTGAATGACTGCAGGGGCAGGGGGAATATCGGGAGAACCAAGGGTAAAGTCTAGAACCTTACGTCCTGTTTCCTCTTCAAAACGAACCTTTTCTGCATTGAGTTCGTTAAAGACAGAGAGTTGTAAAAACTCCATCCGTTTAGCTACATGAATCATTTCTTGAAGAACAAAAGAGAATCTCTTTTGTTCAACCTCCTTTCTTCTTGTGTTTTCTATAGTGTATACGCTCAAAGAGAATCAGGCCAAATTTCTTTAAGAATTTGAAATCAAACCTTGCATCTCTTTTAAAAGGTTGATAAGATAAATAGGCAATCAAACAGGGGTATAGTTCAAGGGTAGAGCAACGGTCTCCAAAACCGTTAATGTGGGTTCA
>CAYMGC010000078.1:0-7782 GCA_964389885.1 uncultured Erysipelotrichaceae bacterium
ACCATGTCTAAGACATGGTTTTTTATTTTGGCTGGTAAGGAGTTCACAAAATTTGACATATTCCCCATAAAATCTCTCCATTTTTTCTTCTTAAGGCATGGCTTTAAATAGTTTATGCTATTCTTCCCTAAGGTTTCATTCGAATTAAGATTTTCGCTCTCATAAGGAAAGGAAAAACCCGCTTATTCTTTATACGGGTTAGGGTTAAACATGATTGGATTGATTGTTACTGGACATGGACGGTTTGCGAGTGGCTTAAGTGAAGCCCTCCGTGCAATTGCAGGGCCAACTTCCCATTATTGTGCTGTAGACTTTGATATGCTAGAAACACTAGAAGAACTAAATACTCATTTAGAACAAGCTATGGATCGCTTAAAGGATTGCGAATCCATTTTAATTTTATGTGATTTGGCAGGAGGAGCCCCCTTTAAAGCGAGTGTCGAACTTGGGTATCCAAAGGGCTATGAAGTGGTAGCTGGAACCAATCTTGGTATGCTTGTAGAAATCAATATGGCTCGTCAGTTTATGGATGATGTTCATGCCCTAGCTTTACAAGCGGTTACCGTTGGAAAAGATCAAGTTCAAGCCTTTGAATATAAAGCCCCTATAGTCGTGGAGGAAACCGAATTTTTTACCAATTAGCTTTGTTCTTTGCCTTTAGAAAGGATTCGCTTATGCCAAACATTGTAGGAGCTCGTATTGATAATCGTCTTATTCATGCTCAAGTGAGCGGACCATGGACGAAGGCACTTGGAGCCAATTTATTATTAGTTGCTAACGATGCTGTTGCGAAAAGTCAATTTCGTCAAGGATTGTTGAACTTAGCTGCGCCGGGATTTGCTCAAACTCGCTTTTTTAGCATCGATAAAACCATTCAGACCATTTATAAAGCGAGTCCTTCGCAAAAAATTTTGCTTCTTGTCGAAACTCCCCAGGATGCTTTACGCTTAGTAGAAGGCGGTGTGCCGATTCGCTCCTTTAATGTGGCTAATATTTCCAGTCGCTTGGCTCAACATCTCATTACTCCAACCATTGCTTTAAATGATGAAGAAGTTCGAGCCTTGCATCGCTTACGGGAGTTAGGGATTGAACTGGATTTCCAAAAGACGCCCCAAACGCCTAAACAAGACTTTAGTCTTTTATTAGAGAAATTTTCTTGAAACTCCGCACCGTTCGGAGTTTTTTCAATTTTATGGGATTCCATTAAAAAGAAAGGAAAGAAGTCCATGGCCTCAATTGTAAGCAATGATTTAAAAATAAAGCCACTTAATCTCAATGATTTGAAAGAACTAAAAAAAGTAGAAGCATTGTATAATGCCTCATTTCCGGATTTTGAACGCAAACCATTTTCCATGATTATAAATGGAATGAAGCACCATACCATGAAGGGATATTCTGTCTTTTTAAATGATCAACATGATTATGTTGGATTGGCCTTTTTAGTGGTAGGTGAAGAAGCCGATATTTTGGACTATTTGGCCATTGATCCAACTTACCAAAATCATCATATCGGTTCGAGTATTTTGTCTTGGCTTTCTAAACACGAAAAGCCGTTTTTTGTAGAAATCGAAAGTACTTTGACTCCCAAAAAGGATCTTTTGCCTGGTGGAAGTTCAAAAGAAGAAGCTATACGGCGAAAAAATTTTTATTTGGCCAATGGGATGGTGGATTGCTTTCAGGAAATTTATTTGTTTAAAGCTCGCATGGAGTTATTAGCTTCTCAGCCAAACTATGACTTTAAACAATATTGGCAAGTGATGTCGAATTATTTAGGAGCCGAAAATTTACAATGGGCGCAGGAAAACGTTCGTTTAATTTCCCCTGAAAGTTCCTTTGCTCAAAGATTTGGTTCTTGATCTCTTCTTAGGACTTTAGCCCCTCTCTTATTCTAGAATTCGATATAATAAAGAAAGAAAAGAAAGAATATTTTGACCTCTTAATTATCCAAAATAAGATTTTTAAGCATAATACTTTGAAAAAATCTCATTTTGCTTAAAAAAGGTTCTTTCCTTTTCAACCTTGAATTTGTTTTCTTTTGAAAGGAGTGCCCGCCAAAATTCAAGTTTCTTGGTTAAATTCTTAAGCTTTGAGAAGAAAACTCTAAAAACGGGCAATGCTTATGAAAGTTTTAGTTACGAAAAATTATGATGAATTGTCTAAAGAAGCTTTTAAAGTAATGAAAGAGGTTTTGGATGCAAATGAAGCCGCAGTTTTAGGTCTTGCTACTGGAAGCTCTCCCGAAGGCTTATATGCCGAAATGGTAGAAGACCATAAAGCGAATGGTACATCCTATAAAGATGTCGTTACCTACAACTTGGATGAATATGTAGGGATCGACCGCAATGATCCTCAATCCTATTACACCTTCATGAATGATCATCTCTTTAAACACATCGACATCAATCCCGAAAATACGCATGTTCCTTATGGTGATACAGCTGAAGATGCAAAGAAATACGATGATGAAGTAAAAGGAGTTGACATTCAATTGCTTGGCATTGGACGCAATGGTCATATTGGATTCAATGAACCAGGAACTCCTTTTGATGAAAGAACCCATATCGTAGAGTTGACCGAAAGCACTCGGGATGCCAATAAACGCTTTTTTGATAACGATATTAACAAAGTACCGACTAAAGCCATTAGTCAAGGAATTGGAACGGTTATGGATGCCAAGAAAGTTCTTTTGATTGCCAACGGAGCCGATAAAGCCGATGCCGTCAAAGCCATGATTGAAGGCCCATTATCCGTGGATTGCCCAGCTTCTGTTTTACAAAATCATCCTGACTGCGTTGTCATCATTGATGAAGCTGCAGCGTCTAAACTTTCTCATTAGTTCTTTTCAGAGCGGTTGATGCCGCTCTTTTTTTCATCAAAACGACATAAGATCATTTTAAAAAGCAGTTTTAGCTGGATCTAGAGAAGCTGAATCTTTTTTTTGATGAAGTATTTTAATTTTGTTATGATCATGGCAGTCATAGTCTAAGCTCTTTTGAGCAAAAAAATATTTTATGAGTACAACAACGAAAAAAAAGCGTAAAAAACGCGCGAACCTTCGAACTTGGATCTTTCGTTTTTTGATGGCCCTTTGTTTAGTCATCTTTTGTTATTCAGGATGGAAATTGTTTGAAATTTGGCAAGGGAATCATCAAATTCAAAAAGAAACCGAGACTTTAAAGCAGTATTTACAACAAGGAACTGCTCAGGCAGATCCCTCTATTCCCACCGACCAAGATCCCAATAATCCAAATGTCCAACCTCAAGATTCTGCGGCTACAGAGAGCTATTTTAGTGTGGATTGGAATGGATTAAAGGCGGCTAATCCCAATGTAGTGGCATGGCTTATTGTTCCAGGAACTGGGATTTCTTATCCTGTAGTCCAAGGAACGGATAACGCCTATTACTTAAACCATTCCTTTAATGGACAATACAACGAACTAGGAGCGGTTTTCTTAGATTGTGCAGCCAATCCCGACTTTTTGGATGACAACTCTATAATTTATGGTCACTCAGTGGATATTGGTGGGATGTTTACACCATTGAAAAACTTTACCAATCTTAACTTTTTTGAGAGCCATCCCTATTTCTGGCTTTTAACTCCTTCCCAAAATTATCGTTGTGAAATCGATGCCTTTTATCGAGGAGATGACGATTCCGCAATTTATACTGTTGATTTTGGGGATTATGAACACGAAGTTTTGGAACAAATTTATCAAGAAGCGATGTATACTCGCGACTTGAACTTGGATGGAAAACATTTTGTGACTCTTTCTACGTGTAATTTAGAATATGGGTATTCGTCCAATCAGCGCTATGTTTTGATGGGGGTTTTACAGGAATGGAATGAATTGATTCCTGTTTCCATGACCAAATAAGATTCTATTTTAAAAGTGCCTATTCAGGCACTTTTTTTGTCTTTCGCTATTTTAAAACAAGAAATTCCTTTTTTGAGCCGATCTCTTTTGGTCAAAACACGATCCTTTATGCTAGAAGCTGTACATCACTAGACAGCAGGAAATGAAAGGATAGGAAAGTAGGAAGGCGATTTTAAAAGCTTTTTGGCTTGTATTTTCCTAAATGGTATACTAATCCACGTTATGAAGACTATGAAAAAAATTTGTATAGCAACTGGGGGCACTGGCGGACACATTTATCCCGCCCTAGCTCTCGCTCAAATATGGAATGAAATGGAGCCTGACACCGAAATCGTTTTCATCGGCAATGATGACCGTATGGAAGCGCAAATTGTGCCAAGCTTTGGATATCGTTTTTTACCCGTTCATGCCTCGGGATTAACTGGAGGCTTGATGCACAAACTTAAAGCCGTGCAATTGATGTTTAAAGCTCGTAAACAAGCTAAACGGTATATGCAAGAAGAAAAACCTGATTTATTTATTGGCTTTGGAGGGTATGTGTGTGCGCCTGGGGCGTTAGCGGCTCACGATTGTGGGATTCCCATTCTCTTACACGAACAAAATTCGGTAGTGGGGAAAGCCAATAAATTGGTAAGCCACTATGCCGATGGCATTGTAACCTGTTATCAAAAAGCGCAAGATTATTTTGGAAATGATAAAGCTCGAATGTTAGGGAATCCACGTTCAAGTTTGGCTGCTCGGGCCAAAAAAGATCCAGACTATTTTGCCTCCCTGGGCTTGGATGCGAATAAAAAGACCATCATGATTGTAATGGGATCTTTAGGGAGTTCTTCGGTAAATGAACTCATGGAAAGTGCGCTTTCTAAAGTAGATCCCTCTTTACAAATTTTGTATGTGTGTGGCAAAGATAATGATCACGACTTACATCGCTTTGATGCGTTTGAAAATGTGCATACGACTGCCTATGTGGATGCTTTGCGATTGTATGGGATGTTAGATGGAATTGTGTGTCGAGCTGGTGCCACGACTCTTTGTGAATTAACAGCTTTAGGGATTCCAGCCGTTATTATTCCAAGTCCTTATGTGGCCGAAAACCACCAGTTTTATAACGCAAAAATGTTGGTTGATCAACAAGCTGCCATCATGTTAGAAGAAAAGGATTTGAACGCCGATACCCTTTCCTTTGCGATTGAACAAGCTTTTCTCAATGAAGACAATCGCTTGGCTTTAAAACACAACGCTTGGAAACTTGGAACTAGACAAGCCGCTCAAAATATCATCGCCTATGCTCATGAAATCGTAGATCAGGAGGCCAACGATGATTAATGAAGCGATGCTCCGCCCGTTTGGCCAAGTAAGTTGTCAAGAGCCTCTTAAAAACCATACGACTTATCAAATCGGTGGCGTGGCTGACTATTTTATTTCCGTTTACAATCAACAAGCCTTACAAGATTTGATCGCTTTATTAAAGAAGACTCAAACGAATTGGCTTATTCTTGGCAATGGAAGCAATGTTTTAATCCATGATGCTCCCTTTCATGGAGTGGTTATTTCTTTGCGTCCTTATTTCAATGCTTTTTCCTTTTCCGATACGCTTTTAGAGGCCCAAGCTGGCTGTTCCTTAATTCGTTTAAGTCAAGAAGCACTTTCTCGTTCGCTTTCCGGTTTGGAATTTGCGGCTGGCATTCCTGGAAGCCTTGGAGGCGGAATTTATATGAATGCCGGAGCGTATTTATCGGATTTGTCCAATTTGTTGGAAGATGTCACAATTTTGCGCAATGGAAAAATTGTCACCCTGCCAGCTGAGACTTTGGATTTTACCTATCGTCATTCTATTTTTCAAAGCCATAAAGATTGGATCATTCTCTCAGCTCGCTTTCGTCTTCGCCAAGGACAATACGAAAAAATTAAAGCCCTCATGGATTCAAGACGGGCAAGGAGAGTGGCAAGTCAACCACTTTCTAGTCCTTGCGCAGGGTCCGTTTTTCGCAATCCACCCAATGGCTATGCTTGGAAAATCATTGAAGCCCTTGGATTGCGGGGAATACGCCATGGGGATGCACGGATTAGTCCTGTGCATGCGAATTTCATTGTGAATGAAGGCAATGCTACCGCTGAAGATGTCGACTCTTTAATCTGTTTAATTCAGGATCGGGCTTATCAAGCCTTTGGGGTACGCTTGATTACAGAAATAGAAAGGATCAACTGGGATGCCAAAGAAAAAGAGTCAAACGACTCCTACACCTCCTGAAACAGAAAAAAAATCGCATCATTGGCCTACTTGGGTTAAGGTGGTGATTGGACTTGTAGCCATCTTGGTTTTGAGTCTAGGCATTTATTTATTGTCTCCAGCTACCCAAATTCAGGCTTTAAGTTGTACTGGCAACTACTATTACACCCCCCAACAAGTGTATGCGATCGCAGATGTCTCCATTAACGATCGCACCTTTTTACATACCCCAAGTCAAGTAGCAAGTACTCTCGAAAAAAATCCCTTAATCGAAAGCGCCACAGTACAACTTGATGGGCAAAATATGAGCATTGATGTCCAAGAAAAAACCATTATTGGCTACTTTGAGCAGGATGGTTTCCAATATCTTGTTTCATCTGAGGGAGAGCGCATTCGCATGACCGATGAGCTGGATGATTCTACACTTGTTCATTTTCCTTTAATTGCCAAAATGGAGGATGGAAGCATGGCGGACATCGATCAAATCGCTAAAGAAGTACGTCGCCATCCAGATTATTTGACCCGTGAAGTACTCGAAAAAATTGCGGAAATTCAACCTTGGGAAGAAAGTTACGATAAAGAGATGTTAAAACTTGTTTTACAGGATGGAAATACCGTATTTACCTCTATTCGCTCCTTATATATGATGAGCGCTTATCAACAAGTTTTAGCCAATTTGCAAGGTGATAATGTATGCTTTTTGCTCGATGGCCAAAATGGAGTGGTCAATAAAGTGGCCTGTACCTATATGTATTTAACGCCAGAACAACGAGCTGAAAATCGAGAAATTCCTAAGAGTGTTTTGTTTAAAAACACCGAAGAAGAGGAAGAGGAGGAAGAAGAAAACAAAGACGAAAACGCCAGCAGTCAAGAAAACACCACGCCTGCTTCTGAGTCCGCTCAACCGCCCGCTCAACCAGCTCCTTCAGACCCTGCGCAACCAGATCAAACACCCACACCAGAAGCAAACACCTCGCCCCAAATTCCAGCCGATCTTTCTCAAATTACCGACTGGGGTCCTTCGGCTGTGGAAACCATTTTGCACTCGGCTTCTACTGGACTTTTCTACGATACCGAGCATCAAATTTACTACACCTATGATGCGGGTACGGATACCTTCTTCCCATATACTCCCTAAAATACTCTTTTATTAGTCCTAGATTGGCTCCCCTCTTTTGCTTTCTTTAAATGAAGACATTGCCCAAAAAGCAATGTCTTTTTTCTTAGAGCTATGGTAAGACTTTTTTCTTCAATGTCTTTTATTCTAAATTTAAGGATCCCCATGTTTTGGCTTAAGAAAAAGGCAAACTATAGAGGATCCGAAAAAAAATCATTCGTTTACATTATTTCTGTTTTATATCAAAACCGACTATAATGAACCCGATGCCAAGTGCAAGATCCCTTAGTTTTTGCACTTTAAGTACTGCTTAGGATCGCACAGTGCTACATCAAATTTTTGATTTAGACCAAAAACGTCCATTTTAATTTACTGGAGGAAAACATGCCGATTCATAAATCTACAGAATTTGGAGAAATCGAAATCTCCTTAGATGCCATTGCCAACTTAGTTGGTGGGACTATCAATGAATGTTATGGAATTATCGGAATGGCTAGCCAAAAAGTCCTGAAAGACGGATGGGCAGAACTTCTGAAACGAGATAACTATTCTCGCGGCGT
>CAYMGC010000079.1:0-7771 GCA_964389885.1 uncultured Erysipelotrichaceae bacterium
GTTTTGTCTTCCACTAGAGCCAACAAGTTTTGAAGCAAAGTTACACTATCGCAAAAGCGGCCAGCTTTTTCCATATCCAATAAAAGAGGCCCATTTTGATTTTCTAACGCAATCGCGCCTTGACCAAGTGAAAAAATAGATCCCATGGCTACGGATAAGTTTAAACGCCTTGAGGCTTTAGCCGCCATAAAGCCTTGTTCGCTTGCTGGAAGCGTCAAAATCAAAGCGGGAGAAATCTTTTGGAGCATTTTTCCTTCTTCAAGCATTCCCCGAAATCCACTGTTGATTGTAAAAACCGAAAGCGTCTGCTCTTCACTCATCACTTCAAGTAAACTTTCTAAAGCCGACATCACATCCACTTCACCACGAGAGAAGTCAGTGGGATCAGTACAAATGCCCGAAAGAGTAATCGCTTGATTGATTTCCATAAATTCATCGGGGTTGAGCGTTTTTAAGTAAAATTTCACTAGAAAGCCTTCTTTCCCTTCACATAGGTCATCACTACATCGTAATTATCCGCTAAAACGACTACATCCGCGTCTTTTCCAGCTTGAATTGATCCTTTACGATCATTAAGACCAAGTAGGGTAGCGGGATTAATGGTGCAAGAATTAATCGCAGAAGTCCAAGGAACACCTGCTTCTTCTAAGACTTTTAAACCTTTGTTGACATTTAAAGTACTGCCAGCCAAATTGCCAGCTACTACAAGATGAGCGGAGCCATCAGGCATCAATTCAATCTCATTGCCTCCAAAAAGAACGCGGGTACCGACGGGCAAAGATTTTACCATCAGAGAATCGGTAATTAAGATCGCAAAATTAGGTCCCTTGGCTTTATAAAATTCATTGATGGCTGCATATACGGAGTGGTTTCCGTCCGTAATGATTTCTCCATACACATCTGGGAAACGGAAAGCAGCGCCTACCAATCCTGGTTCACGGTGTTTAAAAGGAGTCATTCCATTGTAAACATGCGTCATAGACATCGCCCCATTGGCAATCCCCATTAAGGCTTGTTCATAAGTAGCAGAAGAGTGTCCTTGGCTAACCACAATTCCATGATCTACACAGAAGTGAGTTAAAGCATAGTCTTCATCGTGTTCGGTAGCGATGGTAATGAGTTTAATTAAATGATCGGAGGCTTCCCAATAGCGTTTAAATTGTTCAACATCAGCTTTTACACAATATTGCTCGGGTTGGGCTCCTTTGTAAGTTTGATCAAGATAAGGGCCTTCAAAGTGAATGCCTAAAATTTCAGCCCCTTCATAGCCTTCTCTTACTACTTTAGCCACATTTTTTACAGCTTTAGTTAAAACTTCTTCAGATTGGGTAATCGTTGTGGGAAGCAACCCAGTGACTCCCTCATGCACAATATTTTTAACCCAATAACGCAAACCTTCTTCATTCGCATCATTGGTATCAAATCCATAGGCTCCATGAGTGTGTTGATCGATGAATCCTGGAACAATGCGTAAATCACCATAGTCTTCATCGACTGATTTTTGGTTATAGGGCCAAATGCCTACAATTTTTTCATTTTCCATTTCGATCTGGCAAGCATGCCATGTATCGACGATCCAAACTTTGCGGCTTTGAATAATCATGTTTCTTTTGAATACTTAGGGTTTACTCTTAAAAATAAACCTATAAAAGTATTCTTCCTCCTTACTTTATAATGCTTCTTTTTTATAGTAATGGCTTTCAGTGCCAATTGTATTCCCAAGTGCTTCTTTTGAGGGATAAAAAAGACTATTTGAGCCATCGACTTTTAAACCTTTTTAATCGCTTCTCACTGAGAAAACCAAACGATTTCTTTATTCCCATCCTTGGCTTAAAAGTGCATCTAAATATTGATATAGAAAAGATCGCCCTAATGAATAGGGACATCTTATTTAAAAATTCATCAAAAACTTTCAAAGAAACTGAAAAAAGCTACAAGTTTTATAAGAGGATTTTCTTATAAGGCTTGTAGCTTTTCTCGAGTTTCCTTTAAAGTTTTTTATTCACTTAATAATCGACGCTCAAAGTTACTGGAAACTGCTTTTGCTTTCGACAATAGGAAAAAAGCGTTTGGATCATATTGGTGAATAATTTTTCGTACGGTTCGTACTTCGTAGCGATTCATGGTACACAATAAAATTTCTTTAGGTTGACCAGTATACGCTCCATATCCATTCCAAACGGTTACGCCTCGATGCAAATCATGCAATAAGTGGTCTTTGAGCTCAGGACAATCACTCACGATAATTCCATACATCGTAATATTTTGAAGATGGATTTTATCGCTCACAAAATAGGCTAAAAGAATAAATATTGTAGAATACAATGCATTTTCTAAGCCAAAAATAGAAGTTGCAAATAGTTCCACTAAAAGATTAATGACATAAGACAACTGACCTACCGAAAAATTGGGCTTTTTCATCGACACGTACATTCCTAAAATGTCGAGTCCTCCTGCACTTCCCGACGATTGCAGACAAAGTCCAATTCCAATGCCGCCAATGACCGCTCCAAAAATTACATTGGAAAGCGTATCAGGCAAAATAGGCTTAGCTGGAACCGGCAATACCGATAACAAAACCGATTGAATTAAAATGGAAATCAAGGTTTTAAACAAAAAACGTTTAGAAAGACTGCGCCACGCCAAAATAAAGAGGGGAATATTCAAAGCTGTGTTGATAATTCCCGTTAAAGCTGAGCCACCACACAAAACATATGACAAGATTTGGGCAATCCCAATTAAACCTCCCGTATTGAGTTGCCAAGGAGAAATAAAGAGAACTACTCCAACTGGAAATAAAATGCTTCCCGTTATCAATAAACAATATTGAATAATCTTTTTTTTGCTCATACTGTCTTCCTTTAGGCCAAGGATAAAAAGGTCCTTACAGAATTAGATATCTTGAATATGCGAATTGGGATTTAAACGTAAACCTTTGGGTAATTTATTGGTAATCCGTCCTTGAGAGCTTTTGCCAAAGCCATAGGGAATTCCTTGATAAGAAAGTGCGCGAAATCCTTTTGGGGCTTGAATAGTCAATTGTTGACCATGGTAAAACGCATCCATCTCCTCTAAGCTGGTTTCCGTTTTGGAAATACCATATTTAGCCATTAAAGAGGAGAGATAAAAGGCATGGGCCGGCTCAAAGCGATTTTTAATCACTTCGCCTAAAAAAACCCCTTCTCGTAAAACTTTGCCTTTTTTAAGTGGAACAAATGGATGGTTCATTCCATAAAAGCGAACCCCATCTTTGGAGGATTCACTGTAATAATAATTGAAATCTTGGGCCAATTGCGACTTTAAAAAGTCGGCTACTAAGGCTGGCAATTTTACGGATTTAGCTATAGGAAGACTAGGTGGGGCCACAGAGGCAATTTCTTGGGCTTTTTTTTGAAACTTGGCAATAAAATGCCCTTCTCCACCATCCATAGGAAAAATACGACGCACTTTCGAAGCATCCATATCAGGAGTATCGAATCCAGGCCGACCCCAAGTTACCTCAGTATCAAGTTGGAGAGCATCGTCAAAAGTCTTTAAAAGCCAAGCTACATTGTCTTCATTTTCTTCTTTTGCATAGGTGCAAGTGGAATAAACCAATTCGCCTCCAGGTTTTAAGGCTTTCCAAGCTTGCGTTAAAATATCTTTTTGTCGCTGACTGCATAACAAAATATTATCGTAGGACCATTGTTCTAAAGCGGCTTCATGTTTTTTCATCATTCCTTCCCCTGAACAAGGAGCATCGACCAAAATTTTATCGAAGGCTTGTGGCAATTGTGAACAGAGCGTTTGGGAGTCCATATTGCTCACCGCAAAGTTTTCCGCACCCATTCGTTCCATATTGGATAACAACACTTGAGCCCGTTTGGAATCGATTTCATTCGACCACAAAAATCCCGAAGGGCCAAGTTGTTCTAAAATTTGGGTACTTTTTGAGCCGGGTGCAGCGCAAAGATCTAAAACAGTATCGCTTGGTTTGGGAGCTAAAACAGTTACAGCACTGCCCGCTGAGGGTTCTTGAAGGTAGAAAAGACCTTGAAGATGAAAGGGATGTAAGCCGTGTTGGCCATGAATATACCAAGCGTTAACGGCAAAAGGAGAGGGATTTTCTAAAAAGGTTAGCTGTTTTTGAATTACATCTTGGTTTTGCTTGCGACTAGAAAGACGCAGTCCTTGAAACAAAGGCGTTTCCAAGGAGTCTTTATAAGCGTCCATTTCATCATGTAGCATCTCTTTCATGCGTTTTTCAAAAGTTGGATTCATATGACACCTTTTTTCCTTTAGATAAGGTTATTAGCGAATAAAATAAAGTTCTGGACGGACCCGACAGGCCCATTGTGAACAAGTGGCGGGAGTGGACCATCCTGTTCCAAAAGAAAAATCTGCCGTTTGTTGGAAATAGGAAACAGCTTCTTGAAAGGAGACTTTGAGGGGAAAAAGCTCAATATGGGTATGGGGTCCCGTTGAATTGCCAGTATTTCCACTATAGGCAAGAATATCACCTTGATGAACCATTTGAGAAGCACGAACGACAACTCGACTCGAAAGATGGCAAAAGCTCACCCCATACAAATGGCCGTTGCTGATACAAAGCATACAAATCGTGTTTCCTCCTCCATAAGGCCATCCTGACCAATTTCCAAGATAGCCTCCGGCATCACCCACTGGAGTTGCGGCATATAAAATCACTCCATCTGCCGGAGCATAAAGAGGCGTATACATAGGAAGGGCTAAGTCCATACCAAGATGCAATGCACCAGAAGGATAAGCCCAAGTTCCAGCCGACAGGTAGCCACTTGTTGAGGGAATACGCAATCCACTACTTCCCGTTATCCCCTCTAGTGTTTGTCCTTCAATCATCGAAACAAATCCTTCTTGAAGATCTAAAGCGGGACAAGCTCGTGAAAAACCCGCTCCATGCCCAGGTGCTCCAGTATTTGGGGTGTTCGTCTGAATAGGAAGACTGAGTGTTCCTTGAGCCATATTTTCTTGAATTTCATAAGGAATATCGTTGAAGGTATCATAAACTGGCATTTTAGGTTGACTTAAAGAAGCGTTGACTTGTTGAAGGGCTTGGAGATGTTGATCTAAAAATTTTAATCCTCCTTTTTCCATCTCAATTTCTTGAAGCTTCGTTTGAAAAAAAGAAACTTCCTCATTCCAATTTGTCTGTTTTAGGCGGTCTACACTTTTTAATTTTTGTTGCATTTTGGCTTGGCCTTTTTCAAGATGGATTAAAGAATGATCAATAGTTTGGCGTAGAAAATCGAGTTCTCGAACTAGTTGTGATGAAGAAAGAGTTGGCGATAAGGTCATCAGCAGCAGGAAAATTTCAATCCATGTTTTCATAATTTTTAATAGGCGAAAGTTACGCAAAAAAAAACGCCCAATGTTTTTCACATTGGACGGATTCTTTTCAAATGGTGCCGACGATAGGACTTGAACCTACGACCTACGCGTTACGAGTGCGTTGCACTACCAACTGTGCTACGTCGGCGCCCCATTAGTTTACCACAACTTGATTCTAAACCATACCTTTAATCTAAATTCTTTTAAAATTTCTTACTCATATTCCTACCAAAAAAGCAACTCAATTTGAGTTGCTAAGGATCCGATTATTATTGGCCAAGTAATGATTCAACGTCCGAAATTTGGGCTGAATATTGGGCAGCAATTTCATCATCGGCTGGCGAAAGGCCTTCTGATTCCAAAAAGCGTAAGTAATTGTCTTGATCATTTTGAAGTTGCGCAAGTGTTTCTCGCAATTGAGCTTCAGTTTGTTGATCATAAGGAAGATCACTCGTACTAGTGGCTCCATTTGTAGTCGTTCCACCACTCGTAGTTCCACTTGGGTTAGTTGGTATAGGAGTTCCAGTAGACCCAGTGGAATCAATTGGGCCTGTTGTTCCTTCCCCTGTAACACCCGTGCCATTGCTACCTTGAGTAGCATTCGTAGACGAGCTGGTAGAGGACGTCGTTGAAGATTCCATAGAATTGCGTTTCGTTCTTGCCTCATTGTAAAGCTGAGTAAAGTCTTTTCCCATTGAGCCTTTTAAGATGTTATTGACTTCATCTTTTCCCTCTTGGCTTAAAGCGTTATAGGCATCCAATTTTTGAACGATATCCAATTGATCTTCTTCACTTAAGTCAGCATACGAATTGGCATAATCGATCATTTGTTGAAGACTATTATTTTTTTCCTCTTCAATGATTTTTTTATATTCTTCTAACAACACCACAAATGTTTTTCCCGTATGATTGGGGTCTTCGAAATATGTATTGATTTCGGCTTTCTTTTCTTCAGTTAAGGAATTATAGGCATCTTCTAAGTTTATAATTTCCCGACGCTGCATTTCCGACATCATTGGATATTCATCCGCATATTGAACCAGCTTTTTATAGGCAAAGTCTTGTTCAACTCCAGACACATGTTGGGGATCATAAACTGCTACTTTCCATGTATACAATCCAAAAAGACCAAGAAGAGCCACTAGAGCTCCCGTTAACCCCCAAAATTTTGTTTTTTGATAAAATTTCTTTTCCGTAGTAGGACGAGCTTCCTGTTTTTCAAAATGGTCTTCCCGACTGGTATTTTCATAACGATTTAACGTCAAATCTTTAGTTGCATCAATATTGGAAGATGGATCCTTGGAGGTATCTGTTAAGGTTGATGGAGAAGAATTTGATGTCTCACTGAGAGGTTCAATTTTTTTGGTCTCTGTACTACTTAAAGTCGTAATTCCTTTTTCCTTAGCGGCATAGCGTCTTTCTTCTTCTGAAATAGGTGTTTGTCCCCGCTCTCTACGGACTTGATCGAGTGCGCTTAACATGGAGTATTCGGCATTTTTGCGTTGAGATTCACTCATAGTTCCTTCTAAATCGGAAGAAGTAATATCATCATCTGGAAATAAAGTCAGTTCAACTTGCTTATCAAGAAGTTTACGGGTGAAATCATCAATTTCATTGGAAATATTTTTGGTTTTTTCCAATTCCTCTACTTTTTCGATTTCTAAAATATCAATCGTTTTTGTTTCAACATTCTCTATTTCCGACGATGGTGTATCCGCGGATAAAGAGGAACTCACCTCTATTGGATCGTTCCCATTTTTTTGATCTTTCATATGGTGCCCCCTTTGGCCATTTTAACAAATTCAAGCGGTATTCTGCGACTTGGTCTCCACAACGACTCATTTGCTTTCTATTCTTTCAAAAAACAATCCTAAAATTATGAGTTTATAGAGAAAAGCATTCTCAACCATTTGTGTTTAAGTCTAAATAAAATATCTACTCTTAAAACGAAAAATTTTAAAGTAAAGATTAAAGGTAGGGAAAATTTGTTTTAAATATTAAATTACAAGCATCTTGAAAAATCGTTTTAGGTTTAACATAATAGAAAAAAGGGGGGGAAGATGTTATGGAAGAAATCATTTGGATTGACGACCAAATAGAAGATAACTTAGAAATGGAAATTATTCGCCGTATCGCTTCACCTATTTTGGAAAAGTTATTCGAAATCGAAGCTCAAGTTGGAAAACCTTTACTTGAAGGGAATATCCGAATTGAAATTCTTGACTCACCCAGCAACGACCCTCGTTTCATCACGCAATTTTCTAAACAAGCTGATTACTCACAAGAGGAGCTCGATGTAATTGAGTCTATTGTTACGGATGACTCTTTCCTAGAAAAACTTGAGGATTATATCAAAGAGCAAGTGGTTCTTTCTCATAATCCAACGGTATTGCATTAAGAATTTTGACTTGCTTTCACCATCAAA
>CAYMGC010000080.1:0-7766 GCA_964389885.1 uncultured Erysipelotrichaceae bacterium
AGGATTAACTAAGAATGCTGTTAGATAAATATCCTTGAACCTTCCTTTAAATAACTCCTTTTAACCTTAGTCTATAGATAAAAGTGCTTCTCTATAGAGAAGCTAATCCGTACTTATCGAAGCATAAAGTGTGGACGAATTTAAGTTTTAAATAGAAAAGGCCAGAAACTTTTAGAAAGCTTCTGACCTTATTGGGTAAAAAGAAAACGTTTTATTCAGCTTTTTCCATATCTTCAAGCAATCCCATCGGTTCGTCTTTGAAAATACGTTCATCCATAAGCTTTAAATCTTCTGCAATCGCAGGAATAAAATCCATTTGATCAAGAACATCTTTTTGTAAATCAATGCCAGGAGCAATTTCAGTAAGAGTAAAAACCCCATCTTTGAGTTCAAAAACGGCTCGTTCGGTTACATAGACCACCTTTTGTCCCGCTTTTTGGGCAAATTCAGATGAGAATGTAATTTGTTCTACATCTTTTTTGAACTTTTTAATTTGGCCTTCATTTACAATTTCTAATTTTCCATCTTTAAAGTTTTGTTTTAAACCCTTAGCGGTAAAGGTGCCACAAAAAACCACTACAGGAGTAGATTGAGTGATGTTAATAAAGCCACCACAACCAGCAATTTTAGGTCCAAAGCGAGATACGTTGATATTGCCATTGGAATCGCACTCCGCTAAACCAAGGAAGGCTTGATCCAAACCGCCCCCATCATAAAAGTCAAACATAGCAGGAGAATCAATGGTGCAATCGGGATTCGTTGCGGAACCAAATCCAACGCCCGAAGAAGGGACCCCACCAATGTTTCCTGCTTCTACGGTCATTTGCATTCCAGGTAAATTTTCTTCGTTAGCTACTTTAGCAATTCCTTCTGGAATACCAATCCCTAGATTGACGATGGCATTTTTTGAAAGCTCCATCGCTGCACGACGGCTAATGACTTTGCGCGCATTTAAAGGCATTTTCTCCATGGCTGCTAAGGGCTTTTTAATTTGACCAGAGAGCTCTGGCAAATAAGGATTCATATACGTTTGCCACGAATTATCTGGCGTTCCTTGCACAATATAGTCAACCATAATCCCAGGCACTTTAACATCTTTAGGGTTCAAAGAACCATTTTGGACGATATTTTCTACTTGAGCAATGACAATTCCGCCTTTATTTTTTACGGCTTCGGCCATCGCTAAAGCTTCTAAGAAGGCTGCTTCTTTTTCCATAGTTAAGTTGCCTTTTTCATCAGCACTCGTACCACGAATAATACCAACATCGAGATTTTTAAATGATTTATAACGTAAATATTCTTCGCCATCCAATTCGATTAATTCTACCAAATCCTCTTTGGTGATGTCGTTCATCTTTCCGCCTTCTAAACGGGGATCCACAAACGTATTTAATCCAATTTTCGTGATGACTCCTGGACGATTTCCGGCCATTTCGCGCAACAATTGAGCAAGGGTTCCAATGGGTAAGTTCCAGGCTTGGACTTTGTTTTCCACCACGAGCTTTTGTAAGGCGGGAACAAGATTCCAGTGCCCTCCAACAATGGAACGTAACAATCCTTCATGGCCTAAATGGTTCATACCAAGTTTATCTGTTCCATCCCCTACATTGGTCGGAAAGTATAAATCCAAATCACGTGGGTGCCCAGTTTCGAGAAAGCGATCCTCAATCGCATAGGTGATTTCCTGAGGATGGGCCATTCCAATAAATCCAAGTACCGCCACGCGATCTCCATCTTTAATAAGCTCAGCGGCCTGCTTTGGGGTAATAACTTTCGACATAGTACCTCCTTAAACGTGTGGGTAAGGACGAAATTATTTATTTGAGAATTTTTTGTCTTTGACTTTGTTTAAGAAGCAATCCATACCATATTTTTGGTCTTCAGTGGCAAAGCAGTTGGAAAATTCTTCCACTTCGATGGCAATGCCTTCATCCATAGTGCCATCTAAACCTTTGTTAATAGCCGCTTTTGAAGCAGCTACGGCCTTAGGCGCATTTTTAGCGATTCCATTGGCCATCTTTTTGGCTGCATCCATGAGTTCTTCTTGAGGATAAACTGCATTGACCAAACCAATTTCGAGAGCTTTAGGCGCTTTAATGTTACGACCGGTATAAATGATTTCTTTGGCAATACCTACAGGAACAATGCGAGCTAAACGTTGAGTTCCACCAAAACCAGGAGTAATACCAAGACCCACTTCAGGTTGACCAAATACGGCATTTTCAGCAGCCAAACGAATGTCACAAGCCATAGCTAATTCGTTGCCTCCACCAAGCGCAAAGCCATTGATCGCAGCAATAACGGGTTTTTCCATGGTTTCAATGGCGCGGAACACTTTGTTTCCAAACGCACCATATTCAGCCGCTTCTTCTACTGTTTTATCTTTCATTTCGGCAATATCGGCTCCAGCTACAAAAGATTTTGGACCAGCACCTGTAATAATTACGGCGTAGATATCGTCATCGTTTTTCACATCGTTTACAGCTTCTTCTAAATCTTGTAATACAGCAGTGGATAAAGCGTTTAAAGCTTTAGGATTATTAATCGTTAAAACGGCTACAGGGCCTTCTTTTTCAACGAGAACTTTTTTTTCGGTATCCATGAAAATTTCCTTTCTTGAGGTCTTAAGAGAAATCTAGAAAAAAGAAGGAGGAAACGCCTGGCGAATCCCCCTTGAAAGAGTATGGTTAAAAACTATTTTTTGTAGTTATAGAAGCCTTCGCCTGTCTTGCGGCCAAGTTTTCCAGCGCGAACCATCTTTTTCAAAAGTGTAGTGGGACGATATTTTGGATCGCCGGTTTCATCATATAAAACATTCATAATGGCCAAAACAACATCCAAACCAACCAAATCACCTAAAGCAAGTGGACCCATTGGATGATTGGCGCCAAGTTGCATAGCTGTGTCGATATCTTCAACGGAAGCAAGACCCTCTTGTAAAATGCCTGTTGCTTCATTGATCATTGGAATCAAAATACGGTTTACAACAAAGCCAGGACCTTCTTTAACTTCAACAGGCGTTTTACCAATTTCTTGAGAAATCGCAATGACTTCATCTTTTACAGCATCAGGAGTATTGGCTCCAGAGATCACTTCAACGAGTTTCATACGATCGGCTGGATTGAAGAAGTGCATTCCAATGACTGGATGTTTGATGCCATTCGCAATTTCGGTAATGGAAAGAGAAGATGTATTGGTAGCAAAGATAGCATCGTCTTTTACGATTTCATCAAGCTTACTGAAAACATCTTTTTTCAGATCCATTTTTTCTAATGCAGCTTCTACGATTAAATCGCAATCCGCGAGATCTTCATAAACGCCTGCATTAAGATGCGATTTTGCGGCTTCAGCAGCTTCAGCTGAGATTTTGCCTTTGGCAACGAGTTTGTCCTTGCCAGCGCAAATTTTGTTAATGCCGTTTTCAGCCCATTCTTTTTTCACATCGACAACGGTCACATCATGACCAGCGCTTGCAAAGGCATTGGCAATACCTTGCCCCATAGTACCAGCGCCAACTACACCTACTTTTTTACTCATGTTATATTAATCCCCGCATGTACGCTTTATAAAAGGCCCTTTTGGGATGAGAGCGGGTTTTTCCTTTCGTCAAAAACGAACCCAAAAGGTTAAGGAATACAAAAAGCTCAAACCACTTTTGTTTTTGTGGAAAAAATTATTTCGCTGCTTTGATCTTTTTGATTTCTTCAATTAACACCGGAAGAACTTGTTCAACGGTTCCCACATAACCTTGGTTGGCAATTTTGAAGATTTCTGCTTCAGGATCACGGTTGATCGCAATGATGTAATCGGATTTTTCCATTCCCGCTACATGTTGTACTGCACCAGAAATACCACAAGCGATATACAGGCTAGGACGTACGGTTTTACCAGTTTGACCAACCTGACGTTCTTTTTCAAGATAGCCATCTTCTACAGCAGCACGGGTAGCTGCTACTTCACCGCCAAGAAGTTCAGCCAATTCGCGAACCAAGTCTAAAGCCCCTTCAGCACCACGTCCGGCGCCTACAAGAATATCATATTTGGTTACATCAAAAGCCGCTTGTTCTTTTGGTTCAGTTCCTTCCACTACAACTTCTACATCTTCACTTGTCCAAGTTGGAGTAAATTCTACGACTTCGCCAGTTCTTGTTTCGTCTGGTTTAGCCATATCAAACACTTTTGGACGAATGGTAGCCATTTGAGGACGAGTATTGGGGCAAACAATAGTTCCAAACAAGTTTCCACCAAATGTTGGACGGGTAACGAGTAAGAGGGCATCGTCATTTGGAATTTCACGTACGCCACCACGACCATTGAGCTTCACGTCTTTACCAATCTCAATACCTGTAGCATCAGCTGTTAAACCAGCGCTAATACGAGCCGCTACCCGAGGAGCTAAATCACGCCCCAAAACTGTTGCTCCAGTTAATAAAGAGGATGGTTTGAAGTGATTAATGACTTGGGTTAAAGCGTCTGTATAAAATTGGGTAGAATAATCTTTTAATTTTGGATCGTCAACCACAATTACTTCATCGGCTCCATGAGCAATGACGTCTTTGGCTTTATCCTTGATGTTTTCGCCAAGCAATACGCCAACCACTTTGTATCCAAGTTCAGGAGAGCTATCCACTAACTCTCTAGCCTTGTTGATCAGCTCATACCCAACTTCAGCGGGTTCTGAGTCTTTTTGTTCAACAAATACGTAAATGTCTTTGTAATCTGGAAATGTAGCCATGACAATCCTTTCTACTTCTTGATCAGCTGTTTCTCATTAAGAGTTTCAGCAATTTTCTTGCCTGTTTCATCGGCAGGCAAATTAAAGGTTTCCGTCGCCGCCGTTACATCTTTTGTGAAGGTTTTATAAACTTGCGTAGGAGAACCAGCTAAGCCAATTTCTTCTAAAGGCAAATTTTCGGCGAGATCATCGTACGTTAAGATCACAACGGGATTGTTGAAAGAATCTACAATGTCGTTGCAGTTCATATAACGAGGTTTATTCATTCCAGAAAGTGTAGTAATTACAGCAGGAAGATTTACGGAAACAATTTGATCTTCATCTTCAAGCGATTTACGCACTTTAATTTGTTCTGGAGTAGCCTCGATGATTTCATTTACATAGGTGACTTGAGGAACACCTAAACGTTCAGCTGTTTGAGGACCAACTTGCGCTGTATCTCCATCAATAGCTTGACGACCAGCAATGATCAAGTCATAGCCGATTTTGTCTAAAGCCGCTGCAAGAGTACGCGAAGTCGCACAAGTATCGGCTCCACCGAGTCTTCTATCGGTTAAAAGATAAGCTTTATCTGCTCCACGAGCGATGGCTTCTTGAAGCATACCAGCTGCTTGAGGAGGACCCATGGACAAGACTTCCACAACGACATCATCGGATTTGTCCTTGAGTTCCAATGCAGCTTCAAGACCAGCTAAATCATCTGGGTTAATGATAGAAGGAACGCCATCACGGACCAGCGTACCAGTATTTTTATCTACAGTAATTTCTGTTGAGTCAGGAACTTGTTTGGCTAATACAACAATTTTCATAGTTAAAACCTCCTAGCGAAGAACCTGTCCGCCAATAACCATACGCTGTACTTCAGATGTTCCTTCATAGATTTCAGTGATTTTAGCATCACGGAACATTCTTTCCACAGGTAAGTCACGAGTATAACCATAACCACCCATGAGCTGAATGCACTTTGTGGTTACTTCCATAGCAGTTTCTGCTGCAAAAAGTTTGGCTTCCGCTGCAAGCATAGTGTAGGGTTTGCCTTCTTCTTTGGCCATAGCTGCTCTATAGACTAAGAATTTCGCTGCATCAATTTTGGTTTGCAAATCGGCAATCACAAATTGAGTATTTTGAAATTTGGCAATTGGACGACCAAATTGTTTTCTTTCTTTGACGTATTTAATCGTTTCTTCCAAAGCACCTTCCGCAATACCTAAAGCTTGAGCGGCAATACCGATACGGCCGCCATCTAAAGTAGCCATCGCGATTTTGAAGCCTTGGCCTTCTTTGCCAAGAAGGTTTTCTTTTGGAACTCGAACATTGTTGAAAATCAGTTCAGACGTAGCCGAACCACGAATTCCAAGTTTCTTTTCATGTTGACCAATGGTAAATCCAGGCATGCCTTTTTCTACGATAAAAGCAGAAATTCCGCGTGTTCCTTTGGATTTATCCGTCATCGCAAAAATGATGTAGGTGTCCGCTTCACCTGCATTGGTAATGAAGATTTTCGTTCCATTTAAAACGTAATCATCTCCATCCAGAACAGCAGTTGTTTGTTGGCTTGCCGCATCGGTTCCTGCATTGGGTTCTGTTAAACCAAACGCTCCAAGTTTTTCACCCGAAGCAAGAGGTTTTAAATACTTTTCCTTTTGAGCCGGCGTACCAAATTGCGCAATTGGCCAAGAACCAAGCGAAGTGTGCGCCGAAAGCACAACTCCCGTTGTGGCACACGTTTTAGAAAGCTCTTCTACGGCAAGAATGTAAGACAAATAGTCTGCTCCAGCTCCTCCAAATTCACGAGGATAAGGGATTCCAAGCATTTTAGCTTGACGAAGGACTTCAACGTTTTCTTTGGGGAAACGTTCTTTTTCATCCACATCAGCCGCGTTTTCTTTTACTTCCGCTTGGGCCACTTCTCGGAACAACTTTTGCATCAGTTTCTGTTGTTCTGTTAAATTAAAATCCATACAATCCAGTTCTCCTTTCTCGATAGATCGAACTTTTGGATTTTGACAAATGAGACCTTAGTCAAAATGTGCCTTAAAGCACAGACTTAGGGCTTAAGATTAATGATAACCATTCTGATAGGGGTGTCAATTTTGAATGTGAAATCTTTCACGAAATCATCACTATTTTGATCATAGTTCTCGATCAAAAACTCTTTAAATCTTAAAAATTTTAAAAGATGTTTATTATGGTAAGACAAATTATTTGGATTTGCGAAAAGGAAGCCTTTTCATTTGTCCTACTCTCATATTTCTTGCGTCTTAAAGCCTTCTCTTTTCTTTTTTCTTTTTAAATTTCTCTCCTTTATTTTTCTATTTTTCAGTCAAAATTCTTATTGAAGCCTCTACTTTAATCAAGGATCTTATATAAATCGGTGCCTGAACACTTATTCTGGAATGTCTTCCCACTTTAGCGCTCGAAAATTGAAGCACCTCATCTTAAGGCAAACTTTGAAAGTTTTTTTCGCTTTTCTTCTTGAAAAGTAGCTTTCCTTCTTCTGGAACTCCATTTCTACAAAGATCCACACTATTTTTTAAAGAAGGGCTTTGTTAAAATGGATAAAGTTAAAGTCACTTTGGTTAAAAACATTACTAAGGACTTACCTTATAAAACCAAAAAGACTTTGGCCTAAGATTCATAGTAGAAAGAGGCTAATTAAAATGAGTGAAAAAGCTTATATCGTTGGTGCTAAGAGAACAGCTATTGGCACATTCATGGGGTCTTTGAAAAACGTAACTCCTGCTGAAATGGGAGCTACTGTTTTAAAAGCCGCTCTTGAACAAGCGAATGTAAAACCCGATGAAGTCAGTGAAGTCATTATCGGTAATGTTATCTCCGCCGGTCTTGGTCAAAATATTGCTCGTCATATTTCATTAGATGCAGGTATTCCTCAAACTGTTCCTGCTCACTCCATTAACATGGTGTGCGGTTCTGGTTTGGAAGCAGTTATTGAAGCAGCGATTCGTGTTCGTGCTGGTTGGGGCAAAATCTTTGTTGCTGGTGGCGTAGAAAACATGTCCGCTGCTCCTTA
>CAYMGC010000081.1:0-7688 GCA_964389885.1 uncultured Erysipelotrichaceae bacterium
AATTTTAGAGAAGTAGATATTCGGAAAGGTTTTTTTCTCCAAAAAGCCCTATAATGAAGAAGACAAAATAGGAGGGTTACCCAAACATGTCCTTAGAAGATAAAATCTCCAAACGCCGATTGATGCTTATCGGTACTGGCTTTGTTGGTATGTCTTTTGCCTATGCTATGCTCAACGAAAAAGGCGTAGATGAAATGGTTCTTGTAGACGTAAACCAAGACAAAGCACGCGGCGAAGCCATGGACTTAACCGATGGCTTAGTATACGCAGATACAAAGATGAAAATTTATTCTGGTACTTATGCGGATGCTGAGTACTGCAATATCGTTGTTTTAACCGCTGGAGCAGCGCAAAAACCTGGTCAATCCCGTCTTGAACTTGTAAAAATCAACGCCAATATCACAAAAGGTTGCTGCGAACAACTCAAAGCCAACCACTTCGATGGTATTCTCATCGTAGCGAACAACCCTGTAGATATTATGAGCTATGTCGCTTGGAAAGCCTCTGGTTTACCAAGTCAACATGTTATCGGTTCTGGTACGGTTCTTGATACGGCTCGTTTACGTGTAGAACTCGCTGACTTGCTCGGCTTTGCTCCATCCAACATGCACGCTTACATCCTTGGTGAACACGGGGATTCCTCTTTCGTAAGCTGGACAAACTCTTATATCGGATGCAAATCCTTGCTTGAATACCTTGACGAAAAGAACATCTCCTTGCTCCAACTTCAAAACGTATACATCGAAGTTCGCGACAAAGCCTATAAGATCATTGATCTGAAAAAAGCCACCTACTATGGTATCGGTCTTGCGTTACGGAGAATTGTAAGTGCCGTTTTGAACAACGAACGCTGCATCTTACCTGTTTCTTCTTACCAAAATGGCCAATATGGTAAAACGGGCTACTTCATTGGTACGCCAACCGTGGTTGGAAGCGATGGAGCTACTGAAATTATGGTTTTGCCACTCAACGAAAACGATCAAGCTCGCTTCGATAATTCCTTTGATACCCTCGTTTCCACGATTAAAGACAATCTTGGCGGCATCATTGACGTTGAATAAGATCTTTGAAAATTTTACCCTCTTAAAGCTCTAGGCCTTCCTAGGGCTTTTTTTTATTCCAAAAAAAGGGACTTAACGATCAAAACGGTCCTTACACAAATTGCATAAGAACCATCAAAATTTGTTATCGTCCCTTTATTGGAGAACACCTCGATTTAAAAAAGTGAAGTTGTCTATAAAAGATTGAAAGAAACCATCTTTTATAGACAACTTTCTTTAGTTTAGAGAAACAAGATAATAATTAGAAGTAAAGATTACCTGATTTTCTTGAACATTGTAAGAATAAATAAAAACAAGATTGGTTTGGTCATTGAGCGTCCCATACCAATAACCTCCCTGAGGAAAAGCTTCTACTTCTTGAGTAGTGATCTCGTGATCGTTTAAAAAAGCCAATGACGTTGCATTGTTAGAATTTACAAACAAGAAGCTATTGATCGTTCCAGCACCTGTATTCAAAAGACCAATCATCTCATTGGAGGAAAAAAGGGGAGTAATGGTTAATTCTGGAACGTTTAAAAGATGATACTCCATGGTTTGAAAATCGTCTTGAGATGAAAAAAGAATAACTTTTTCCTTTAAAGATTGAAAACGCACGATCTCCTTTTCAAAAGGGATTTGTTGCAATTAACCATTGTTTAAAAAGTAAATTTGATTGTGCGTAGCAGATTGGGCTTCAAAAATTAAACGAGAGTAATCATCTGGTGTAATGGAGCGAGCTATTAAAGCTTCAGGATCCGGTTGGTTTAAACTCCAAATCCATTGTAAATTGGAATCCTGCCATTCCAACACAGCACTTACAACTTCTCCTTCCTGCAAAAAAGAGGTGCTTAAATACATTTTTCCATCTTGAATACTAAAAGCAGGCGCTGAAAGGACATCTTGAATGGGCTGGGACCAAACTAATTCATGATTAATGTAGACCGATCCATACAATTCATCGTTTCCAAACGAAATCACTGATTCAAAAAGTTGATTGTTGAATTCCAAAAAGTCCTATACGCGTTGGTTCTCTTCTACGCTTCGCTCTTTTAAAAGCGTGATTTGATGTAAATCAAAATCGTATTGATATTGGCGTACCGTCGGATAAATCCAACTATACTGATTATTTATAATTTGAAAATACAATTTATTGTCATGAATATGATTGTTTTCTACCAATTCCTCTGTAGAGAGGCTTACTTCTTCTAAAATGGCTAAAGGGGTAATGGATTCAATTTGATGAAGCAAAGAAGTTGATGGAAGGGGAGAAGAAATAACGATGAAGCGCTCGAGGAAAGCTCAGAAGAGGTAGAAAAGGTATGAGCGCTAAAACAACCGGATAAAGAAAAAAGCCCCAAAACGCCAACAGTCCATATTCGTTTTCGACATCGTGTTCTCATTGGAATTTTCTCATTTCGTTTTACTTCGCGGAAGATTCTCTAAATGTTAAGCCTTAGGCTAGTCCATCTCTCAATCGCTTTAATTGGTTTTGGACTCAAAAAACTTGGCCTCTTTTTCCAAATCTTTAAAGGAAAGATTAGGAGGTATTCCTGTTTTTTAGACAGGCCAAAAACACACCATCAAGTTTTGATGAAGGGATATCGTTTTTTCTATCCCCTTTTAATTTCGGTTAAAAGATTATGAACTCCAACAAAGCTTCAATGAAGGATTGAGAAAGCTTCTCGTTTTGGAGTGGAGGCAAAAAAGAGATGGTTGTTTCGACCAAGCCATTGGCCTTTTTGGCAAAATTTTAAAGTTCTTCCTAAAGTCTTTAACCTGCGATTTGAAAACTTTAAGGCAAAGAAATTCACACTTCTTTCCCATTGAATAGAAAAATATAAATTTTAATTTTATTATAGTGAATTCATTTAAATTTAAAAACTTTACTTAAAAAATGAACCAAAATTTTTGATGCGTGGCTTTACTAAAAAAATAAAGCGAATCAAGTGGGCACTTAATTCGCTTTAAAGGTCTTATTGGTTAATTTTCCACGAAAAGTTAGATCATGGGGACTTCTTGATATCCTAAAATTTTTTCTGGCTGAGAGGCATAGGCTTTTTGTTTTAAGGTATCAATTTCTTCTACCGTATCAAAAAGCATATAAACGGGTTTACCATCAAAAAAGCGCAGTTCATCTTGATGATAGTGACCAAAACACCAAATGGAATAGTCTGTTTTTTGCCGAATGGTTTCTAAAAAATCTTGTTGATGGATTCGATCGGAAGAATAAGGATTCATTGAGATGGCATAACGATTGGTAATAGGATGAGAGCGAAAAATATCATGCGATAAAATACAATCGACTTTCCAATTGCATTTTTCTAAAGTTTCAAAAGCATGGTTGGCTTCATCCTGCGAAAAAATTTCATCGTTCCACCAATTGATTCCTTCTTTCCGATAGGCTACATCATGAGAAAACCCTCCTCCCAAACAAAGCCACGACTTTCCGGCAAACGTATAGAGTTCGCCCCGTCGTAAATGGTAAATGTTTGAGCGGATCTTTCCAGCTTTTCCTCCATTCCAATCCACAATCGGATACTTTTTAAGCACCTCGAAGTTTTCATGGTTCCCATCGAGAAAAAGCGTTGTCCAAGGCAAACTTTCAAGCCAGTTAAGCCAAAAGCTATCCGAACTTCCCCCATCCCAAATGCATCCAAAATCACCACAAATAATCAAGTAATCGTCTTGACCAAGTTGGCTAGCAGCTTTAAATTCATCAGGATTAATTTTATGGATATCAAAAGCTCCATGAATGTCACTGGTAAGGTAGACCATCTTACACCTTCTGAGTTGCCACGTTTTTCTAAAGATCCCTTGTCTTTTTAAAGCCAAGTTTTGAATAAGAAAACAAAGCAACCTTTCAAGCGGGTTTCCCGCATTGTTTTCAATCTATCGAGGCTTGATCTTTTTGTCTTGGTTTTCCTAAAATTTTACTCAAGATTATTCTACAATCCTCAAGTGAAAGGGTTTTCGTAATAAAAAGCTGTCTTAGGGATTAAGCTAAGACAGCTCTAAACGATTTTCTATTTCCCTTAAGCTTCTTGGGCTGCCTTTTGAGCTTCGTTGGCGGCATCAAAGGCTAAATAACCAGCCCCAATTAAACCAGAGTCTTCAGAAAGAGAAGAGGGGCGAATATCTACATAAGGAGCAATGGGAGCAAAGACTTTTTCTTTTACGCGATCTTCGACATCTTTGACAAAGCCCTTAATTTTCATGGCTACGGATCCACCTAAAATAACGATTTCTGGATCTGTAATGGCAATGATAGTGGCAATCATATTGGCTAAGTATTCTTTGGCCTCGTCCATGATGGCGATTGCGGTTTCGTTTCCGGCTTGAGCTAAGTCATTGACTTCACCAGCATGTTTTACATCCAGACCCGCTTTTTGAGCGCGTGTGGTAATGGCCGTTCCTGAACAAATGGCTTCTACCCCACCGGGGACCAAAAGTCCATGTTGAGGACCGTCTTTCCAAAGAATACAATTGGCGATTTCATGGGCAAAACCATGGGCGCCATCATAAATTTTCTTATCAATTACTTGACCGGATCCTACTCCAGTTGAGATGGTTAAAAATTGAACGTATCGTTTGTCTTTTCCATCTCCTACAACTGCTTCGGCTAAAGCCGCTAAGTTGGCATCATTTTCTAAAGAACAGGGTAAGCCTGTTAATTTCGTGATGGTTTCTGGAATGGATAAAGTCCACCATTTTTCTCCTAGATTAGGGCTGCGCAAAATAAAGCCCGTTTCTAGATCCAATGGTCCAGGGCAGGAAATGCCAATGCCCACAATGTCTTTATTAAAGCTTGTAATGATGGACGCGATTTTTTTTAGTGTTTCATTTGGATCTTCTGGATTGGTTTTAAATTGAACGCGTTCCACAACTTTTAAATCTTCGTCAATAAGTGCGACGCGGGTATTGGATCCACCAATATCAATTCCAACGCTGTATTTCATACTCCGCTTTCTATCCCTTCTAAATCAAAAAATCTGAAAAAACCTTTCTTTTTGGCTTTTAAGTTCAAAAAGAAGTGTTTTTCGGGTTTTAGACTTTATAGTGTTCTTTCCCCACAGGGGATCTTTTTGTCTTTAAAAAGATTTCTGCTTTCAGTGTAGCACAGAAAAAGCGCTTACACTTCTTTTGTTCTACGCAGATCTTGGGTGGTAAGAATGGCCGTTGGATATTCTTCCAAATCCCAATGGCGTTGTTGGAAAGGCAATAAAGCGGTAATTTCATCTTCATCATAGCCAATGACAAGGGTTCGTTCCGAGACCATAATTGGACGTTTTAGAATGGAAGGATTGCGTTGAATAATTCCAATTAAATCTTGAATGGAGTATTCATCGATATTTTTTTTGAGAAGATGATACGCTTTGGACCGCGTGGAAATAATATCACTTGTTCCATTTTCACAACGGGACAACAAATATTTGACTTCCGTTTCTTGAAGCAAATTGGAAAAGATATTTTTTTCCAAAAATGTAATGTGGTTATCTTGAAGCCACCGCTTCGCTTTTCGGCAACTTCCACAACCAGGAGAAGTATAAATAATTACCATGTTAACTCCTTTTTTCCCGTTTTGGCGGTATAGCCTCATGGTATCACGGCGAATTTATCATGATTATAATTTTGCTTGAGTAAGATTTCATTAAAGCCGTCTCAAGATGATAATTGAAATTAATCATTTAGGATAAAAATTGAAAAAGTCATTTTAAATGCTCATTTATTTAGCTGGTTGGTCTTCTTAAAGAAAAAACGTATAAAAGGACCATTGCCAGAGCAATGGTCCTCGTAAAAAATTTATTCAACACCAATAATGAAGGAATATACTGGTTGCTTACCGTTATACACTTCAATTTCCGCATCTGATTTTTCAGCTACATAGCTTTCCAATTCATCTGCTTGTTCTTTCATAGCATCTTCGCCATAGATCAAAGTGACAAGTTCTGTATCTTCATTTACCATGCGATCCAATAACTTTTTAGATACCGTCATCATATCTTCTTCGGCATCCACAATGGATTTGCCAAGAATACCCATGTATTGACCAGCTTTAATATCTAATCCTTCATAAGTCGTATCTTTAATGGCATAGGTTACTTCACCCGATTGAACGTTGGCAATGGCCTCATTCATATCCGCCAAGTTGGTTTCAAGATCGGCTTCGGGATTAAACATAATGCAAGCGGAGAGACCTTGAGGAATCGTTTTGGCTGGTAAAACATGAACATCACGATCTTCTTCTACTTGACCGGCTTGTTGGGCCGCCATAACGATATTGGAGTTATTGGGGAAAATTAAAATGTGATCACAGTTTAGTTTTTGAATGGCACTGATGAAATCTTCGGTCGAAGGGTTCATGGTTTGACCACCAGAGATAACGACATCTACCCGTAAGTCTTCAAACATTTTCTTAATTCCATCCCCAGCGGCAACGGAAATTAAGCCATATTTCTTATGTTCAGTAGCCAGTTCTTTTTCTTCGGCTTTTTCACGATCTAAAATTTCATCGTGTTGGTCAGACATGTTTTCAACTTTTAATTTAACAAAACGGCCTTGACGTTTACCCATACGCACCGCACGAGCTGGTTCCAAAGTATGAACATGAACTTTAACCAAATCATCATCTTGAACACAAACAATGGAATTACCAATCGTAGCGAGTTCTTCTTTAAAATTGGCTTCCGAGAAATGTCTCATGCCTTGGGGACTCAGTTGCAAAATAAACTCAGTGCAGAAACCAAATTCTGCTTCGCCCCCTTCAACTTTCGTTTGGCTGGCTTGGGCGCTATCGCTGCTTTCTTGCAACTCCACTGGTTTTCCTTCCATGGCAAGAAGCATACCTTCAAAAATGGAAAGCAATCCAGCTCCACCGGAGTCTACAACCCCGACTTCTTTTAAAACGGGCAATAAATCAGGAGTGGTGTTCAGCGAAATTTCGCATTCCTCCACCATTTTTTTCATAACATCGGTGCAATCGGTAATATCTTCAGTGGCTACGTAAGCATATGTATAATCAGCGGCTTCACGAACTACGGTTAAAATGGTTCCTTCTACTGGCCGCATAACGGCTTTATACGCCACACGGCTACCATTGACTAAAGCGGAAGCCAATTGCATGGCATCAAGCGTATCCAAATCCGCTACCGCTTGGTAAAAACCGCGAAAAATTTGCGACGTGATAACACCGGAGTTACCACGGGCTCCCATCAAAAGACCACGGGATAACACTTTGGCAATGGCGCCCACTGTATCTTGGGGGCATTTTAATGCTTCCTTCACTCCATTGGTGAAGGTTAAAGACATATTGGTTCCTGTATCTCCATCAGGAACAGGGAAAACGTTGAGGGCGTCAATTCGACCTTGATTGTTGGCTAAGTTATTGCTTCCGGAGCGAAGCATTTCTTTAAAAAGGGTTCCGTCAATACGTTCCATAAAAATCTCCTTACTTTACGCTTCTGACGCCCTGAACAAATAAATTGACTGCTTCAACTTTGACTTCCAGGGTTTTTTCAATGACATAACTGATACGTTGTTGGGCAGCCATCATGACTTCCGATAGTTTAATGCCCTGCATCGCAATGACATAGATGTCAAGAATTAAAGAATTTCCATCCTGGCGGACGATGACGCCGCGAGAATAGTTAT
>CAYMGC010000082.1:0-7686 GCA_964389885.1 uncultured Erysipelotrichaceae bacterium
CTGGAAGCTTCCCTACCAAAACTTCATTGACTTTAAGATTATTTACAATCCTAAACGATTCACATCGAATCTAAAAAAGGCTAAAACTTCCGAAAATAAAGAAGTTCTGGCCTTTTTAAAATTTTGTATGAATAAGGAAGGAGCTTAACGATGAGCTAAGCTTCTTGAGTTTTTAATAAGGTAAGAAAATATCCACATCAAATTCCTTGTGATCATGAGTGATTTTGATATGCCCTTTATATTTTTCTACGGTTGCTTCCATAGAATTTAAGCCAATGCCAAGGCCTTTTGATTTGGTGGAATGATACTTTAAGCCAATTTTATGAATGACTCCATTAAAACTATTGGTCGAAACGATATAGAGTTCTCCTGGATGGGGAATTTCCGTAGTTAAGAAAAAGTATCGTTCATTGTCTGGCAATTCTTCACAGCCATGAATGGCATTTTCGATCAAATTTCCAAATAAAGAGGCCAAATCCAATTCCGAAAAAGGAAGAGGATCGGGCAAAGCGATTTTCCAAGTACACCGAATGTTGGCTTCTTTGGCCATCTGTTCGTAATAGCCAAATAAAGCATTTAAAGCCACATTTTGACAATATTGGGCGGGACTTGGCATTTCAAGCTGAGTTTCATAGGCAGCTAAGTGTTCTTTTAAAGCCACAAGATCTTCTTCTTTGGCTAAAGTAGACAATAAGCGCACCGAATGACGAAAATCATGGCGCAATTTGGTGGTTTGACGAATATACTCTTGTAATTTTTGAGCTTGTTTGGATTCCATCTCCAGAAGTTGCGTTTTTTCCTTCAAAAGGGAATTTTTTAAAACAAAGCTCGCTGTGTAATAGTACAAGATATAAATCGCAATCAAAGTAATTAACCACGCACATTCTACGATTACATATATTTTATAGACCCGGGCGACAAACAAGGTCTTAAACGAATAGGGAACGACTATTAAATTCAAAAGAAAGAAGATCAACGAAATGATCACCGTTGAAAACCAAACTTTTGGTGCATTGAGCAAATCCACGACGCTAGAAAAATAATGGTAAGCCGGATAAGAAAAGCCGAGAAATAAAAGGCCTGAACAAATCGGTTGCACTAAAGCTCCTTGCCAAGAAAGATTGAAGGCCGATAAATCAGGATTCAACTTGGCATCCACCATGCAGGAAAAAGGAAACGTGAACAACTCGACGGCTGCAGTTCCTACATAAATAGCTAAGGCTCTGGATAAATCGATTTTAATGGTTGACCAATACACAAAAAAGAACCCCAAAAGCGCTGGAAGTTCAATAAAAAGCATCGGAAGAGAAAATTGGGCATAAAGCGTACTGCCAATTAAAAAATAGGGAATTAAAATCGCTATCCATAAACCAAGAATTTTTTTCCAACTCATGCGCAAGCGCCTAGAAATGGGTAAATAACAAGAGGCAATGCCAAAGGCAAAGACAGATAGTTGAAAAAAAGCCGAAAGCCACCGTTCCATCATTGGAAAGCCGCTCCTGATCGTTGATTTTGTCGAATGCGTAAAAAATTATATTCATGAACGAGGCTTTCTACTTTGGATATGTCTCGTAATCGAATGGGAAAGACAGCCCCATTTTTTAAATAACAACTGCCTTTATGGATGTGACTAATCTGATCGATATTGATATAGACTCCTTTATTTAAAGATAAAAACCGCTTATCCTGATTGGCTTTCTCATAAAATTGGCGCATGGTCATGCGGCAGCGATAGACTCTTCCCTCTGTGGAGGTGATGTCTAAATAGTGCGCATCACTTACTGCACTGACAATTTGATGAAGGAAAATTCGATAGGACTTTCGACCACTTGTAATTTCCATATAAGGAGAATCTTTTGGTAAAAAAGATTGGGCTTCTTGGAACAATTGAAAAATTCGCTCTTTCTTTACCGGTTTTAAAATGTAATCGAAAGCGTGATACGAAAAGGCTTGCGCCATAAATTCAGGACTCGAGGTCAAAAAGATGAGCAATGAATTGGGATTTTGGCTTTGACGTAAATTCATTGCTGCTTCCATGCCATCGATTCCTTCCATAAAAATATCCATGAAGACCATCTCAAAAGTTTGTTCTTGTAAAGCCAAAAGGAAAGATTCCCCATTCGAATAAGTAAAAATATCAAGCGCCAAATCAGATTGCTCGCCATATTCTTGTAAAGCCTGCTTGATTTGAAGTTGAATTTCTTGATCATCATCTACAATAGCTACTTTCACAAAAGCTCCTTCTTTCTAAAGCTTTTCCTCTAAAAATTGAAGAGAGAAAAGCCTATTTGAGATTTTGAATCCCATTAACGCATCAAAAAAAGGAAATCATCTAAATTATAAAGTTTTGAAAACTTTATCCCATGAAGAAGATCTCCTTTTCACTACGAAAATAAGAGCAAAGGCGAAACGATTGATGTTTTAAGACAAATCCCTTTTTCAAAAGACGAAAAGTTTAGGCGGTTTGAATATGGGTTTTGCTTCCTCGGGTTGGATCTTTACGAACAATAATTTGATTATCAATTCGATTCACTAAAGACTCAACATGCGAAATGATGCCTACCAAACGGGAATCGGCAATTTGTTGCAAAGAGGCGATGGCTTTAGACAAACACTCTTCATCCAAGGAGCCAAATCCTTCATCCACAAACAACGTTTCCAAACGCACTCCGCCTGCTTCCAATTGAATTTCTTCGGACAAACCTAAAGCCAAACAAAGGGAAGCCAAAAATTGTTCTCCTCCAGAAAGGGACTTTACCGAACGGATGGATTCGTTGTAATGGTCAATGACATCCAAACCAAGTCCAGAACGCGAGCGGTTTCCTTCCAAACGAGCGCGACGCAATTCGTATTGACCACTGCTCATCGTAAATAGGCGCATATTGGCTCGCTTTAAGACTTGTTCAAAATAGGAGATTTGCACAAAGGTTTCCAAATTAATATGGGCTTGGCCAGATAAAGTGCCATTAAACGTATCAAATAAGTTTTTCCATAAGCTCGCTTGCTTTTCAAGTTGGGGCAACTGCTTGGAAATGGTGAGCGCTTGGGTGAGGCATTCTTGGTTAAAGGCTAAAAGCGAGCGCAACGCCTCGCATTGGCTCGAAAGATTTTCAAGCTCTTGTTTGGCTTGCTGGCGCGCAAAGCCCACGGTTTCTTTTTGCGTGGTGGGATCTTGGGGTTCTTGTTTATAGCTTTTTAAAATGGCTTGGGCCTTTTGGATGGCCAAATAAAAGCGGGAATCATCACTTTCCAAGCATTTTTTGGTGTGTTCAAATTGTTGAAGCTCTTGTTTTAAGATTTTGGCTTGTTGCTTGGATTGTTGGATGTTTTCAAAAGCGGGATTTTTTTGCATCCAATCCACTTCCGCTTTTACCTTCATCCAGTTTTGGGAAGTGGTCAAAACATTGTGTTGGAGTTCTTTTTCTAGCTTTTTTTGAGCGGTGTATTCGGTATCGAGTTTGGCTACCTCTTGGGTAAAGCGCGTTTTCTGGGCGCAGCGTTCAATGGCGAGCGCTAAGTTTTCCTGCGCTTGTTCAAGGGTTAAATCGTTTGGTAAAGCCGCTTTTAAAGTCACTAAATTTTCTTCTAGATGATCAATGGTCGCTTTTAAAGAGGCACAAAGGCTTGCTTGCGAAGCACTGGCCTTTTCACACTGGCGCATTTGTTTTTCTAAGGCTTCAAGTTGGGCTTGGGTACATACATCTTTTGCCACTTTAGCAGGGCTTGGATGATGCAAGGCCCCACACACTGGACAAGGGGTATTGTCCTGTAAGGTTTTGGCTAAAAGACCAGCTTGAGCCGCAAAAAAACGCTGTCGCTCGTGTTGATAATGGGCAATGGCTTGTTGATAGTCCTGTTCTTTTTGGACATAGGCCGCTTGGTTTTTGGCTAATTTTTGTTTTTGTTTTTGAAATTCCTTTTCTTGTTTTTGGACATGACCAAATTGTTCACAAATCGCTTGCGCTTGTTGTTGAGCATACAAAACCCCTTCCAATTCTTGAAGCTGGTGTTGTAGCTGCTCTAAAGCCAATTGATTTTGTTCCAACTTATCCTTTAAACCATCGTATTGACTTTGCGCTTTTTGCTTCGCCAAAGCGAGCTTGGCTTCTTTTTGACAGAGCTTTTGATAATCACTGTAGGCTTCTAAAGAAGCTTCGAGTTCTTTAAGCGCATCTTTTTTTTGAGCCACTTCTGGCTCTTGCATGTTTAACGCTTTTAAGGCCTCATGGGCTTTTTCCCATTTAGGGGTTTGTAAATCCAAATCGGTTTTGGCTTTTTGATATTGATCATAGCGCTCTTGCAAACCATCTAAAGCGCCCAGTTGGCGGGTTAAATCGTCCGCTTTTTCCTTTTGAAGGTGTAAGGCTTTTTCACTTTGGTTTAAAGTTTCTTGCCATTCTTTCATACGCTCTTGGATTTGGTCTAAATCTTGTTTTTGGGCTTCCTCAAAATCGTCAAATCCCTTAAGACTTCTAAGCGCACGGTCAAACACTTGGGTTTGGCTTTTGAGTTTGGCCTCAGTGGATTCTTTCATTTCTTTGACTTTTCCTTGCAACTTTGCATAATCGCCAGTGGCAAAGAGTTCACGAAAGATTTTAGTGCGCTCATCGGTGCTGGAAATCAAAACTTTCAAAAACTCGCCTTGAGCTAAAACGGCAACTTGTTTGAATTGCTTGAAGTCCAGGCCGATTTTTTCTTTAATCGCATCGCGGACTTCCGCATTTTTCGTTAACACCTCACCACTTGGTAATACCAGCGTGACACTGGCAGCCCGTTTGGTTTGGCCTTTTCCACGTTTTTTGTTGCGTAAATATTCCGGATTGCGCTTGAGAAGGTAGTGTTCCCCTTTTAATTCAAATTCCAGTTCCACTTCCGTATCATCGGTGTTGGCCGCATATTTGGAACGCACCATATCCGGCTTACGATTGTCCCCTGATAATTCTCCATACAAGGCATAAACAATCGCATCAAAAATGGTGGTTTTTCCCGCCCCTGTATCTCCACTGATTAAAAACAAGCCTCCTTTTTCAAAGGCACTAAAATCGATGACTTCTTCTTGAGCATACGGGCCAAATCCCTTCATCGTCAGTTTAATTGGCTTCATAATTTTCCTCAGCGATTCTTTCTTGTTCAGGATTGTCTTTGATTTCATTCCAAAGCTGAGCGAGCGCTTCTTGTAAAGTGGGATCTAAAGAGGCCCCTTGGTTTTGCATCGCATAAAACTTCGCAAAGATTTCTTCGGGATGTTTCATTTCGCTATCGGTAATGATTTCTTGTTGTACTTCTGGCTCTACACTTATTTTTTTAGCGTACTCAATTTTTAAAATTTGGGGATAATGCAAGGAGAGTTTTTCGAAGGCTTGGAAAACCTCTTGCTCATCATCAAGGGTGATGTAAAAGTAATTGTCTTTGTTTTGGCGCTGAACAAAGGATTTGGCTACAAGTTGATCAAAGGTTCCTTGAATGTGAACCAAATCATGTTTGGGCTTTAACGGAATGGCTTCAATAGTGACCTCTTGATCAAGACTCACAACGGTAATGGACTTTTGGACCTTCAATTCAGAAGCGGAAAACTTCAAGAGCGTTCCACAATAGCGGTAGTGGGGCTGGCCACCGACCGATTGCGGGTTGTGCAAATGGCCAAGCGCGACATAATCAAAGCCATCCAACACTCGCGTACTCACTTGATCAAGAGAGCCAATCGATAATTCTTCGCTTTCGGCAGCTTGTCCTCCCATATAAAACTGATGGGACAATAAGACATTATGACCATTCTCTAAACGATTGGCTTGATGTAAAGCCAATTCCACCGCTTTGGTCCAATCTCCTTCGGGATCTTCTTTTAAAGTGGCTTTTACTTTAATGGGTTTAATAAAAGGCAACATATGAATGCGCACCGTTTGGTCTCCCTTGCTAAGATCATAAAAAGGAATGGTTCCATCGTATACAGAGACAATATGAATATTGGAAGCATCCAACAAACGCGCCGCAAACTGCAGACGACCAGGGGAATCGTGATTGCCACTGATCATAAAAACGGGAACGCCACGGGTATGCAATTCATTCAAAAACCAGTCCAACAATTGGACCGCATCCACCGAAGGAATCGCTGTATCGTAGACATCTCCACAAATCCACACCCCATCCATCTCTTGGCTATCGAGTAAAAAAAGCACTTGTTGCAAAGCCTCTTTTTGTTCTTGGATCAAATCGTATCCAAAAACTTTTTTACCAAAATGCAAATCGGCTAGATGAACGAATTTCATACCAATCCTCCAAAACGTGTTTAATTAACTTTTATTGTGCCATATTTTAAACCAATATTAAAAAAAGGTTAGCTTAAAAAAGCTAACCTCAAAAACGATCGAAATTGAAAATGAGCTATACCACGCTCAAAATTAAGAAGGCAACTACATACAACCAAAAGGAAGGCATGCGACTCACCAAAGACCACGTTTGGCCATCCTGATTGGCTTGATAAAATAACGCTTTCCATTCCTTTCGTTCTTGGAAGAACACCCATACGCCAATAATGGCGATAATCCAAAGCAAGATCGACATCACCACATCCAAAACGGGGAACGTGGTAATGATCATTAAGCAGGTGTTGTTTAAAACGTGAAGGATAATGGGAACCCAGATGGAATCGCTTTTCGCATACGTATAGGCTAAAACCAATCCTACCCCAAAAGTGGGAACGGCTTGGCCTAAGTTGCCATGGGCTAAGCCAAATAACAAGGCCGAAAATACAATGGCGAAGCCTTGATTAAACCGTGAAAGCTGGCGATAAATGAGACCGCGATACAACAATTCCTCTAAAACTGGTCCTACAAGGCAAACCACCATAAATTCTAAGGCCCCCGCAAATAAAGGCATGCCGGTGACATCAAAATCAGGACTTGAAGCTAAGGGGAAAAGAAAGGTTGAAAACAACTCCATAAATAAGGTGGTGATAAGGGACAAAATTAAATTGGCCGCCACCATCATCCCAAAGCCTTTCCATATCCAATGACGATCAAAATGCTTATTTTGGAAAGCTTTAAAGGGGTTGGCTTTTAAGATGAAGCTACCATATCCAATGGCCATTGTACTGGTCGAAATCGTTGTAAGCCAAAAAATCAAAGAGTATCCAGTTAAATACATCTCCCAGCTGTCGGTCATTCCCAAGGGCACGCCTAAAAGCAGTCCTAAGGCAAAGGAAAGGGCCAGATAAATCCAAACCGAACCCATGCACACTTGCAACACTTGACTCAAACCGAGAGGTTTGCCTGGATATTTCAACATAAAGGCTTGAGCCGATAAAGGTTTGGTTCCTGAATTTCTTTTTTCTTGATTGGGTAAAAGCGGCTTATGGTTTTGAAGAGCCGCTTCAAAAGAATACGCATCGGGTTGAGGAGCTGAGTCTTCTTTCAACGTTTCAAAGGTATCTTTAGCCTCTTTACTCCAAGAACTCACTTTTTTGGAAAAATCAGGTTTAGGCGGTTTGGTGGGATCTTGGCTCTCCTTATTTTTTTCCGAACTTTCCTTTTTCTTCTTTTTCTCATTCGTCTTTTCTTGCTTTTCGTTTTCTTCTTCGTTTTTGGTTTCTAAGCCAGTCTTTTGCGGTTGATCAGCTGGTTTTTCTGCGGATAGATCAGAGGATTTTTCCATCAAAGAAGAAGGGGTTTCCTTAACCGTTGTTGGAGC
>CAYMGC010000083.1:0-7678 GCA_964389885.1 uncultured Erysipelotrichaceae bacterium
ATACTAAACAAAAAACCGAATTTGTGAATCACTATACTCAAATGGCTAAAGAATGGTTTTCAAAGACAAAATAAAGCACATAAAAAGGCAGCATTAAATGCCGTCTTGGCTTGCTGCCCAGGAATAAACTCGTCGTTCAACAATAGGAGAGTTGGCCTTACTATATTCTGATTCCAAATAATCAAAATAGGTTCCTGGGGTAATAATACCGCGCAAGGATAAGACATCGGCTCCTACACTTCCCAAAATCATATCGGAAAACAAAACGCAATTGTCCCCAGCGGCCCAATACGTTTTAAAAGCGCCATTTTTAAGCTTATAAAATTTAGCTCCCGTTCGATAATGCAAACGGCTAGGATAATCTTTTTCCAAATCTCCTAATTCATGACTGATGGCCTTTTTTTCTAACTCACAATACCACCGAATGGAACGATGTCGCAATTCACGGAGTTGTTCTTCAATACGGGCATCTTGTTCGGGCGTGGTCTGAATGGTGTATTCAAAAAGGGTATTGTGTTCATATTTCATTAAATTGGGGCGATACACGTCGGCAGGAACCGTAAAGTAAACTCCATCTCCAAGCGTGCCAAATAAATGGCCACTTTTGGTATCGTAATTGCCATAAGAATAAACCATCCCTTTCCAAGAGAAGGTGAAATGGCCAATCTTTTGGAAGCCTTCAGGACCAATGTGAACCATCACTCGCAATTTAGCGGGTGTATTTCGCTTTACCGTTTCGAGTTGATATTCTTTTCCAGTTCGAATGCGATTGTTTAGGTTACGCCAGACTACATCGGGTAAAAAAGCCGCTAAAAGCGTTGGAAGCGAGATGTAAACCCCACGGCGCCAACGATAGGTGGAAGAATATTTTTGAAATGTAGAAAACACCATCCGACCAGCTAAGAGAATAAAATATGCCCCAAATAAGCGCATGAGATTTTGGGTATCAACGATTGTGGTCCATAACAAAATGATTCCAAGCCCAGCATAAATTCCCATTAAAAGAAAACTACCCCAACCAATTTTAACCTGATTGCGTCGATGAATCCAAAGTTGAATAGCCATGACCAGTCCAATGCCAATGCAGTACCATCCAAAACTGGTCCGCACAATCCACTCTGGTAAAGCGTTGTTGTAATTTAAAAGCCAAGCAAAACCAAGAACCAAGAGAGCGACAAGAAGCTCACTCCAACTAGAACATCCTCGAAAAAAGTAAAGAAAGAGCAAGAATAAGCCATAGACGCTTAAAGCCAACACCACAAAGCGCAACACCAAGTGAAACGAGGCAGCGGGCATTAAAAAACAAAAAATCCCAAAGCCTAGCAATAAAAAAGCCAACAATAAACTGGTAATTAACTCAATCTTTGTGGACTTATCCAAGGTTCGCCAGCGGCGTTTATTAGCGACAGTTTGACTCAACACAAAGAACTCTTCCACTTTCTAATCGTACAATTCCTTGGTTGGCGTGAAAAGAATTAGAGCAGGTATACAAATCTTGTGGATAAAGAAGTTGGTGCTGCAGAGGATATAAAAATCCGTCAAGGGAAAGAATGGAAGGCTCATAGGCGAAAAAGGATACATGTAAATAATCGGCTTTTAATGTATGCTCTCCGGGCAATAGAGTAAAAAGTCGTTGATTTTCTTCCAAACAAATCACTTGCGGGTATTTCCAAACTACACAACGAATATTCGCTAACGTATGGTCTAAGCGTTTGCCAAAGGCTCCCACAAAATAGATGGTATCGTATCCCATTTCTACCGCAGTTTTCATGGCCATTTCTGAATCCGTTTCGTCTTTGGCCACAGGTAAAACAATCGCTGGAAAGGAAGGATGAGCTGGTAAATTTCCACTATCAAAATCACCAATCGCAAAAAGACAAGAATGACCAGCCTTGAGGATGTGTTGAAAGCCCGCATCCACTCCAATCCAATCCACATCTTGAAAATCAGGCAACCAAGTCGCAATGGGGGAGACCAAAACGGCCGTATTGTGGTGTTTTAACAAAGAGAGTCCACCGCCTCTTTGATGTCTTTTTTAAACACATAGCTTCCCGCTACTAGCGTATCAACACCAGCTTCTTTGGCTTGTTTGGCCGTTTCACAATTGATTCCCCCATCAATTTGAATGCGGCATTTGGGATTTTTGATTTGTCTGGCTTGTTCAAGAATTTTTACTTTTTCTAAGGTTTCTGGAATAAAGGCTTGGCCGCCATATCCTGGATTGACACTCATAATTAAAACCAAATCCGTTTTTTCAAGTAAATCCAAAAATGGTTCAATGGGAGTAGCTGGTTTAACACTAAAGCCGGCCATAATGCCTTGATCGTGAATGGCATCGAGTAAATTCGAAATACGCACAGGATCGTTATCAAGGGCTTCGGTATGAAATACGATGGAATCGGCCCCCGCTTTGGTGAAGACATCCGCAAAGTAAACAGGATCGCTCACCATTAAATGGACATCCAAAAACAAATTGGTCGATTTTTTAAATTGTTTTAAAATATCGGGTCCAAAGGAAAGATTTGGCACAAAATGACCATCCATGACATCAAAATGAATCCATTTTGCTTTGGAATCCTCAATATCTTTGAGCTGTTTTAACATTTGCGTGTAATCCATCGAGAGTACAGAGGGCGCAATGATGAGTTCTGGCATACCTTTCTATATAAAAAGCCCGCGTCTTATCCATGGATGCGGGCTATCCTTTCTATCAAGCAAAAGCCATGGAGTGAAAAGGTTCCATAAACGTTTGGATGTTTAACGATGTTTATGAGACCCATTGATGATTTGCACATAGTCTTCGTAAATATCGGGATTGATACGTCCTTCTTCCACGGCTTTTTTTACCGCACAGCCTGGCTCATGCACATGAATGCAATCGGCAAACTTACAGCCTTCTTGTAAAGCATCGTGAAAATCGGGAATCACTTTGGCTAATTTTGAAATATCCAAATAGGAAAAGTCAAGAGAGGAAAAGCCAGGCGTATCCGCTACGAGTCCTTGGCCTATAGGAAATAACTCACAATGGCGGGTAGTGTGTTTTCCCCGTCCAAGCGCTTTGGATGTTTCTTGGGTACGAAGTTTAAAAGACGGTTCTAAGCGATTTAAAAGGGAACTTTTTCCAGCCCCTGTTTGGCCACAAAGAACACTAATTTTATGATTTAATAAAGCGCGTAATTCTTCATCATCCGATCCGGGATGGGAATAAAAAACACGATAGCCACTTTTTTCATAGCGATCCAAAAGGGCTTTTAAAGAAGCAAATTCTTCAGGAGAAACTAAATCGGATTTGGTAATGCAAATGACTGGTTCAATGTTGCAAAGAAGCACCAAAAACAACAAGCGATCCAATAAATGAACGTTAAAATCGGGATCTTTTAAACTGGTAACCACTAAAGCTTGATCCACGTTGCAAACGCTCGGACGCAAAAGTTGATTGGTACGGGGCAAAATGGAATCAATTCGGTAAGAATCATCGATTTGTTCAAAATTGACTAAATCGCCAGCCAACGGTTTTTGCCCTTTGCGCATATTTCCGCGTGGTTTGGCTACATAGGTTTGGCCATCGCTAAGGATGGTGTAATGGTTTGAGATGACTTTAATGATTCGTCCTTGATTCAAATGGTCAGCCTTCTTTCTGCGAAAAAACAGGAACGAAAAAGGAAGAAGAGAGATCAGTGATAGAGGGTAATGACGCTATCGCTGTCTTCTTGAGTATAGGTTGTTCCAACTGGGGGATCGATGGCTACCACTTCATCGGTGCCATACAAATTACGAGTTAGAACAGCCATTCCTTGGTTATTGAGGGTTTCTTTGGCTTCATCAATATTCATGCCAATGTAGCTTTCATCAATGGTAACGGTAGGATAGGTCGAAACCACAAAGTAAATGGTTTGCAATTGGGAAGGATCAATACGCGTTCCAGGGGCTAAACCACTTTGTTCCAAAATCACTCCCGGAACATGATCCGCATCCCCACGCTTTGTCGCATCGATAATGATGTTGAGATTTTGATCATGAAAAATTTTTTCCACATTGGCTAAAGTTTGTCCACTGTAATCGCCCACCAAAAAGGTTGGGCCTTTGGAAATCCGTACCGTAATAGGGGTATCTTTGACATATTCTCCCGCTACTACATCGGTAGAATCCGCACAACCAGGATCCACTAAATCGCTCGCTACTTGTTCTACATAAATATCTTGAGGATCAATGCCCGCTTTCACGAGGGTTTGAATGGCTTCATCTTGGGAAAGGCCCGTCACTTTAGGCACTTGATGCCATCCAAACCAGCCATTAACCGGAAAAATCCCTGTGGAAACAAAGGTAATAGCGATCAACACAAAACAAAGAGCCACAATCCCTCCTACTGATACGATAAACCGTTTGGGAAGTCCAGTTGGTCCATCAATATGGGGTAAAGGTTTGGGTTCTGGTTTTACTTCTTCTTGAACTTCAGGGGTGGTTTTTTCTTTCGCGTTGGGAAAGTCAATCTTTTTCGTTTTAAGTTCTAAAGGCGCAACATTGCGCATTTCTGGATCGAGACAATGATCAAGGGCCTCTAAAAGGTCTTGTGCTGTTTGATAGCGTTCCTCTGGACTTTTGGCAGTCGCTTTGATGACGACATTTTCCACTCCTTGGGTCACCGTCGAATTGTAGGCTTGAATATTGGGCAAGGGATCTTGCATATGTTTAATCGCAATGGCCGCAGCCGTTTTGCCATTAAAGGGAACACTTCCACACAGCAGTTCAAAAAAGACGATACCTAAACCATAAATATCTACACGAAAGTCTGGAACGGCACCAGTGGCTGATTCAGGAGCCAAATAGTGAGAAGAGCCCATCACCGCTTGATTGCGATTGGCCACCGCTTGGTTTTGCTCGGCTGTTAGAGCAATACCAAAGTCGGTAATTTTAAGATCGCCAAATTGGCCAACCAATACATTTTGCGGTTTGATATCCCGGTGAATAATGCCATGAGCATGGGCTTCGATAATAGCAGAGGTCAATTTTTTCATGATCTCTACCGCTTGATCGGCTGGAATGGGTTTATGGGAGGCAATGTATTCTTTGAGCGTTTTTCCTTGAACGTATTCCATAACGATGTATTGCAAGCCATCGCTTGTTCCTACATCAAAAATCTCTACGACATTGGAATGCTTTAAGCGTTTAGCCGCCCGCGCTTCCCGAAAAAAACGCATCACCGCATCGCTATCACTGGCGAATTTTGAACGCAAAATTTTGATGGCCACATCCCGATGCATAATTTTATCGTAGGCCAAAAAGACAACCGCCATTCCCCCCTGCCCTAAAGAGCGTTTAATGATGTAGCGATGATTGATACAATCTGGAACCGATGGAGTTTCTTGATCCTCGCTTGTAGCGGGTTTATTTTCGGCCATAGTCTTTTCCCGGTCCTGTAACAACGACCGTACAATTGTCAAATCCACCAGCTCGTTTAGCCAATTCAATTAACATCCCTGTTTTTTGATCCAAAGAAATGCTCGATTCTAAAACACGCGCAATGAGTCGTTCATTCACATAACCATGTAAACCATCGCTACATATCAATAAAGCTTGATAGTTGGATTTAATTTTATTTACATCCAAGCGGAAAGTGCGCCATACCCCTAAAGCATTGGTCAAAGCGGAACGCTTTTCATGCACGCGGGCTTCTTTTTCGGTGATTTTGTTTTCGTTGACCAAACTTTGAACATAGGAATGATCTTCGCTCATTTGGATCAATCCATCCGAATACAGAGCATAGACACGTGAATCGCCAGCATTGAAAATATACGTCCCTAAAGGACAAATCAAAACCCCTGCGGCCGTAGTTCCCATACCCCGATTTTTGCGATTCCACATCGATTTAGAGTAAATGGAATCATTCACTTTGTTCATTGTTTTGTGAATCCAATCGTTGGCTTGATAATCCTTTTGGAATTCTGGCGCCTTTTCAAAAAATTCGTCCGCAATTTGACAAGCCATGCTACTAGCAATTTCACCACTTGCCGCTCCACCGATGCCATCGCAAACCAAAAGCAGAACGTCACCATGGTCATTTTGCGCCACAAGATAGCTGTCTTCGTTGAGTTCTCGGGTTGTGCCTGTGTCACTGAGTCCACTTGCTTCAATTATCATGATTTTTGGCAAAATACTTTGTTTTCCACAAAGCACTTGCCGATCCCTCCTTTCTGCTTTCTTTCAAAACGCAAGCTAAAAAATCTCTTTTAGCTTAGGCTACTTTTTCTTGGGCTTTTTGTTTCGCTTCTTTTTCTTTGCGCAATTCTTTAATCCGCAACTGTCCACACGCCGCATCAATATCCGAACCGTGTTCCTTGCGAATGGTTACCCCAATTCCTTCCTTTTTTAAGATGTCATAAAACTTCATCGCCTCGGCTCGCGAAGTGCTTTGAAAGCCGTGTTCATCTACACTGTTATAAGGAATCAAATTAACATAACACAAATAGGGACGAAGTAAGTTTGCTAACTGATGGGCATGCTCGGGAGTATCATTTACCCCTTTTAACAAGATGTATTCAAAGGTCAACTTCCGATTGTTTTCCCGACTGTATTCTTCCACCGCTCCCATCAGCTCTTTTAACGGGTACGCTTTGTTGATGGGCATTAATTTGGAACGCAATTCATCATTTGGGGCGTGTAAGGAAATGGCTAAATTGTATTGATAATGACCTTTGGCAAACTCTTTGATCTTTGGCACAATGCCGGAGGTGGAAATGGTAATATGTCGACTGCCAATAGCTAATCCTCGATCGTGATTGGCCGTTTTAATAAAGTTCATCACCGCATCATAATTATCAAAGGGTTCTCCGGTTCCCATGACCACAATATGAGAGAGACGCTCGCCTTTTTTATCGAGTTCTTTTTGAACGTGCATTACCTGCCCAAGCATTTCTGCACTCGTTAAATCGCGTTGTTTTTTGGTAAGACCCGAAGCGCAAAAGGAGCATCCCATGTTGCAGCCCACTTGGCTAGAGACACAAATCGAATTTCCATAGTCAAAAACCATTAAGACGCTTTCCAACAAAGCCCCATCTTCGGTTCGAAATAAAAACTTGGTGGTCCCATCACTGGCTACTTGTTTGCGCACCAAGGTTAAGGGATTAAAGGTAAAGTCTTTTTTGAGTTCTTCGCGTGTGGCTTTGGATAAATTGCTCATCAAGTCAAAGTCTTCAACGCGTTCTTTATAAAGCCATTGGAAAATTTGTTGGACCCGAAATTTTTTCCAGCCTTTGGAAACAGCCCAATCCTCCATCTGCTCATAACTCATATCATAAATGCTTCGCATGGCATCCTTTCCTTTCTTTACTTAAGATCGAAAAAGAGTTTTAAGATAAAACCTCGCTTTTCCTCTTCTTTTAATCGCATATCATACAATAAAAAAGATAAATTACCACATTTTAGTGTAATCGTGCGAATCCAAGTGTCAAATCCTCTAAAGAAGAAAAATAGGATACTAAAAAAGCTTCATCACTCATATAAGGTCCTACTTTTAGAAGGATCCATACCACTATAGATTTCTATAAGTTAGAAATTAGCTTATCTTTAGACAAAAATTTGACTCTATCAAAGTAATAATAAATTTTTTCTCACTCTCTTCAGGTAGAAAAAATAAAAATTTTTTTGGAAAATGGATCAATCATCTGCTATAAATAAAGGG
>CAYMGC010000084.1:0-7407 GCA_964389885.1 uncultured Erysipelotrichaceae bacterium
ATCGAAGATGGCACCCACACTGTGCGGCGCTTTCACGTCCAGCAAGGTTTAAAAAGTGCCATGATGGCCCAACGCTTTGAAAAAGAAGAACTCGTCAACGTCAATAAAATTGATTATTTCATCGATGGGATTCGCCAAGAAAAAATTCCACTTGGCATGGACACCGAAGTGTTTGACATGGAAGTGGATCTCTTGTATGCCGATAAAGAAACCGTGTACGCCTATGCGGCGTTGGTGGAAAAAGCCGGTTTACAAATTCTCGATTTGGTATTGGATATTTATGGAGCCGCCAAAGAAACCGGGGCGCTGTTGCAATCCAAAGATCGACCCGTCATTTTGATTGATCTAGAAGCGGACCATACGACACTCGCGTTTTTAAATCAAAACAAAATGGCGTTTACCACAGTTTTAAGCAAAGGGTACTCTTCGTTCATTCAAAGCTTGAAGGAAGAATACTCTTTGTCCGAGGCGGCCGCTTGGCGTCTTTTGGAAAATCTATTCGATTCCAGGGAAGTGGATGCTAGTGATGTCGTCATTTACATTGAACAACAAGAAGATCGCCGCGTTGAAATCACCAAAAAACAGCTCGCCGAAGCGGTTTTGCCCAAAATCCGCAGTTGGATTGGGGACATCAATGCGGGATGTATGCCCATTTTAGAATCCACACCGGCTCGGTATTTGATCACGGGTCAGGGAGCAGGCATTCCCGCTTTGCGCCAATTTGTCAATGCCTTCAATGCGCCCGCTTCGCTCTATCATGTCACAACCATCGGGGCTCGCAATGGAGCCTATGTGGTGCCTTTAGGCATGATGTACGCGTGGGAAGACATCAATAAAGTGAGCAATCGCGAAGTGACCTCGGTGAACAACAATGAACTAGAGGAAAGCATTGAATCCATTACCCGATATGGCAAAGAGCAAGAAGGTGGATTCACCAAAAAACTGCGCAAAGCCATGTTGGCCAACAATAAAGAATGAACGCCAAAAGGAGAAGCCAGAGTATGAGTATGTCAGAACTAAACAAAAATGCGGATATCAGAGTAATTGGAGTGGGCGGCGGTGGCTCAAATGCGGTCAATCGTATGATTTCAGACGATGTACAAGGCATCGAATGCTACGTGGCCAACACCGATGTCCAAGTCTTAAAGAGCTCTCCCGCGGAAAATAAAATCGTATTGGGCAGCGATGCCACCAAAGGCCTTGGCGCGGGAGGCAATCCCGATGTAGGACGCAAAGCGGCCGAAGAAAGCGAAGGCGACATTCGCGAGGCCATCAAAGGGGCCGATATGGTCTTTGTCACCGCCGGTATGGGCGGTGGAACGGGCACTGGCGCTGCACCTCTTGTGGCTAAACTGGCCAAAGAAGAAGGGGCCTTAACCATTGCCGTTGTCACGCGTCCCTTTGCCTTTGAAGGCAAACGTCGTTCCAAAAATGCGGACGATGGCATTGAAGAACTCAAAAAATACGTCGATTCGTTGATCATCGTCTCCAACGACAATTTGTTAGAAGTCATTGGGCGCAAACCCATTGAAGAAGCTTTCCAAGCCGCCGATAACGTATTGCGTCAAGGTGTGCAAACCATTTCCGATTTGATCTCGGTAGAAGCTCTCGTTAACCTTGACTTTGCGGATGTTCGTTCCGTCATGCAAAATCAAGGTCGGGCGATGATTGGCATTGGAATGGCCGATGGCGAGGATAAAGCCATTGCCGCTGCTGAGCGGGCCATTCAATCGCCTTTGTTGGAATCAAGCATTGCGGGAGCCAAAAGTGCCATCATCAACATCACCGGTGGCGATAAAGTTTCCTTATACGATGCGCAAAATGCGGTGGCGGTCATTCAAGACGCTGCTGGTGGCGATGTGGATACCATTTTCGGGATTGCGATCAACGAACAACTCGGCGATGCCATTATCGTTACCGTCATTGCTACGGGATTTGATGAAACCACGCAACCTTCCAATACCAAGAAAACCACCAAACCCAAAAAACAAGTTTCGGAAGCGCGTCAAGCCGCGAAAACCACCAGTCGTCCTAATGGCGTATCGACTTCCGTTTCGGAATCCGATACCGACGATTCCATTCCAAACTTCTTTTTCCAACGCTAAACATCTAGGCAGAAAGCAAACTTTCTGCCTTTTTTTTCTTATGGATACCGTTTTTAAGCTCTTTAGGGCCTAAAATTGGCTTATTCTTAAAGTCTTGTCGCTCGTTAGCGTCTTGGTAAGGTGTTGATTTTAAGCCAAGCCTTCTTTATGATGGAAAATGAATTTCTATGATATTTTTTTATATTTAATGGAGGGTCGTTTATGGCAACTGCAAACTCAGCAGGAACAAAAAAAACGGCAGCCACTTCCCAACGAAGAACTGCCCCACGTGCATCCAAAGCGGTGTACAGCCAAGCAAGCGAACCGGATATTCCACAAAGCGTTCGCGCCGATAGACCCAGACAAACCAAAACCACGACTAAAAAGACAACCTATACGGAACCCGATATTCCGCAAAGTGTTCGGGCCAAGCCCACGCAGCGTACCCAAGCCGCTCGCCAAGCGATGCAACAAGCCAATTATGTCTATGATGATTTAGACATTCCAACGGCTCGCTCGCAAAGTCAAGCGCAAAGAAGCCAACCGCGCCCAAATCAAACGCGTAGCCAAAGTACGTCTCGTCCAAGCACAAATCAACGACGCCAAACCACCCAAGCTACTGGGACCCCCAATCGCGGCCCCAGTGCTCGGCCAACGAACCAAAAAACGCAACAAAATGCGCGTCGTTCGCCCAACAAAAAGAATCCATCCAAGCCCTCGAACAACAACGCCAAACGCGTACCAAGCAAACCCAAAGCCAAACGGCCAGGCGCTTTGGCTTGGTTAGTGGCCTTATTGGCCTGTGGCGGACTTGGCTGGTTTATTTGGCAATTGATGCGTCTAGACATCTTGCCTACGGGCCTATTTGTTCTCATCTGTGCGCTTTTAATCGGGGTAATGGGCCTTTTGGTCTTTGTCTGGCTCTTCCATACGCGCCGCACGGTGTTTAAAACCATCATGGCTGTTTTGGTGTGCCTCATCGGCCTTGGTAGTTTTATTGGTGGGGGCTATTTAAAAGACACCGATAAGATGTTTTCCCAAATCACCAATCTAACCGATAAACAAGCCAACACCATGACCGTGTTTGCGATGCAGGAAAGTGATATCGTCTTGCCCAAACAATTAACCAGCGATATGAAAGTCGGCATTGATCCCAGTGAAGATGCCCAAGGAACCCAAGGAGCCATTGAACAGCTTCAACAAGCCGGGGCCGATTTTCAAACCGTAACCTATGCCAATTGCTTCGCTTTAGTCGATGCGTTATACAATCATGAGGTGGATGCCATTATTTTCCCAGAAAACATGCATGGCATCTTGTATGAAGAAGCCAATGATGACAACAAGTACAACGCCTTAACCACCTTTACCAATGTGGTCGACCAATACGTCTATTATAGTGATCGGGCGGCTTCTACGATTAACCAAGCCAATCCGGTCAAAAACATCATGACCGATCCCTTTACCGTTATGGTTTCAGGAAACGATAGCTATGGTAGCATCAACCAAGTCACGCGTTCCGATGTCAATATGTTGGTAACCGTCAATCCCAAAACCGCTCAAGTACTCATTTTATCCATTCCCCGTGATGCCTATTTACCCATTACGTGTAAGAAAAATCCCAGTGCTTGTAGTGCCGTGGTGGGAGAATTTGATAAGCTGACCCACTCTGGCCTGTATGGTGTAGGGGCCACGGAATCGACTTTAGAGGATGCCTTTGATGTGGAAATCAACTACTATGCGCGCATCAACTTCTCCTCACTCATTAACATTGTCGATGCCATTGGCGGCATTGATGTAGAAGTCGAGCCTGGCTTAGAAGTGGAACGCTTTTACGCCAATGGAACCGAAGGGGTCACCGCTGGAATAAACCATCTCAATGGTGAACGAGCACTCGCCTTTGTGCGTGAGCGCCATGCCTATGTGGATGGGGATAACCAACGCGTGCGCAACCAACAAATCGCCCTAAAAGCCTTATTAAAAGCCGTCTTATCTCCTCAAATGGTGGTCAATTATCCGGAAGTCATGAAGGCTTTATCCACCGCGTTTGATACCAACATGACCGCTAAGGAAATCAAGTCGCTTTTAACCCTTGAGCTTTCTCGCTTTCCCAATTGGAACATTCAATTGTATTCCTTACCTGGAGAACCGGCGACCGCCTATTCGCCCGCGGCGCAAAACTACTTGTCGGTGGTGTATTTAGGCACAAATGAAGTGGAATTTGCCAAGCAACTCATCGATGATGTCATTGCGGGCAAAACCATTGATCCCGCTACCTTCCCCGCTTCCACGATTGGCACCGATCAATTTGTCCCTTACTTACCAGGACAGACAAGTAACCCTAGCCAACATGTGGATGGTTTATGGGAGGATAGCACGGAAGATGAGGTGTATGATCCCTATGGCACCAACCAATATGGCTCCAATCTTTATGGTAACGGCACCTCGTATGATGCCAATACAGGATATGGATATGGAGGGTACACTACGGATTATGAAAATGCCTCTATTTCCGATCCTTTACAGGAAAGCTTAGAACCCGTTGAAGAACCCCAAGTGGATGGAGTGCTTGATCCGTATAACCCATATGGGCAAACAAGCATCAACCACACCACTTCCTCGACTGCTTTAGAGGATCCCTATGGGATGCGTACTCCCTAACAAAGCAAGGACATCTTAAGGATGTCCTTTTTTTTGGTAGACTAAAACCCTAAGGAAAACGATCAGCTTTTTTCCTTTTTAAAAACGACTTGTCAAAAGAGAGATTGGCCTTTTTTTCCCAGCCTTTTCTCATGGCATAATAAAAATAACGCCTTAGAAAGGAGACTAGGATTTTGTCCTAGCGTAGGTTTTATGAGTTCTTCGAAAAACGATCGCCAAAATGCGCTCGTGACCACCAATGCGAATTCTATGCCAACGCCTACCCGTTTGCATGTGGATTCCATTCCGACCATTGAAAATTCCCGCTCCAATAGCGCCGCCGAACGGCGCAAGCGGCGTAAAGCCGCTCAAGAAAGCGAAGAAGTACAAGAGGACAAGCGTCCTTTAGAAGAATTGCCAGAAGATCAAGATTCGTTAGCCGATGATGCGATTATGCAGTTTAAAACGACCTCTTTGTCTTCTTTAGTCCAAGAGACCAATCAAAGGCTCAATGCGTCCACCCAAGAAGCCAGCCAAAGTAAGGTGGAGTCAAAGCCCGAAAAAGAAACCCGTAAGGCAAGTGTAAAAAGTCAAGCGAAGGCTAAAAAAGTTCCCCCCCGTCAATCCAACGATTCGCTCGATATCCCTTTAGGGGACAATCAAGCGAGTTCCATCATTCCCATTCAGCCTTTGCGTGAAAACCAGCCCCATCCCACTATGACCAGTGAGGAAAAAGCCAAAGCCGCCAGCAAAGTGGCCAAAACCCGTCGCTCAGCTCCCCCTCAGCGTCTATCGCAAAATGGAAACATCTCCCAAGTTCCCGCTACCATTGCGCAACAAAAGACCACGAAAAAGAAAAAGCGCAAAAAACGCAAAGCCACTTCCCTCATTTTGGCCGTAGCGTTAGGGTTATTGGCCCTTGGTGGAGTCGGTGGAGCCTACTACTTTTGGTGGAGACCCTATAGTGCAAAGCAAGAGCGGTTGCGCCAAGAAAGCATTTCAGTGGAACAATCCGTCGCCCTGCAACAACAATACCAAGAAGTCATCAGCCGCATTCAACACGCCACGGCGGTCAACGATATCAGCGATGAAGTGTTGGTGCATTTAAAAACTCTAGCCGTTTCAAGCTACTTGGTGGATTCCGCCACCGGCGAAATTACGCGCGATGAAGCTCATATTCAAGAAGGCGATCAAGCCCTCTACTTTTTGGACAACTTGTCCCAATACGACAACGCCATCTTGCTTTTTTATTTGGCCAACACCGAGCGCTTTGACTTTGTCAAAGCCTATCCTGAGCGGGCCGATTTACAAGTCGCCCCTGAGCAACTCAGTGAATCGCTCGAAAGTGTTCCCGCCTTATTGCAATGGGATGTGCGCTGGGGCTATGAGCCCTATGGCGATAGCACCGTTTACTATGCCGGCTGTGCGCCCACCAGCTTATCGATGGTGATGTCCTACCTTTTGCAAAACCCCACCATCACTCCAGCCGTCGTCAAAAACTACTCCGATGAAAATGGCTATTATGTCTCTGGAGCGGGCACCAGCAATCAATTGTTAACCGACTATGCCGAGGTGCAAGGGGTCAATGTGGAAAACTTGTGGGCCGATCAAGAGAGCATTTCCCAAGCTTTGCAGGAAGGCAAAGTGTTGATCTTGAACATGATGCCAGGCATCTTTACCCAAACAGGGCACTTCATTGTGGTCACAGGGGAAGAAAATGGCCAACTGCGCGTCTTGGATCCCAACTCCATTCGCCGTTCGCGCCTATGGAGCTATGAAGAAGTGCTTCCTGAGACGCTTGCCGTTTGGGCTTATTCTCGTTAAAATACGTTGTCAGCCTTAGAAAGGCCTTTGTCATGGAAGAAAAAAACGCCCTTGCCAGCAAACTGGAATACTTTTGTTGGATCTTACTTTTCATTTTGATTAGCTTTGTGGTGGGTATTCTCGTGTACATCAAGAAAGGATAGTCTGGCATGGATTCAAAAAAAACCGCCATTGTCTGCATATCCGATACGTATTTACAACGCGGCTTGCAGTTGCAGGCGTTTTATAAAAAACTTGGCGATGAGGTGCTCGTCATCACCCCTGACTATTCCCATCGCTTTAAAGCTCCCATTCAAACCAAGCATCCTGATGTGGTCTACTTGCCCCATCACCCCTATCAAAAAAATTTGTCTTGGCAACGCTTGTATGGTCACTACGATTTTGCCAAAAGCGTGCGGCAATACCTGGAAGAATGGCAACCCGATCGCATCCATTGCCTCATTCCCGCCAATTCCTTAGCGATGCAAATGGATCTTTACAAACAAAAGCATCCCGAAGTGCATCTTTGTTTTGATGTCATCGACATGTGGCCCGAATCCTTGCCGGTGGGCGATTGGTTTCAAAAATTGCCGCCTGCGATCGTCTGGAAAAATTTGCGCAATAAGCATTTGGCCAGTGCCGATTGTGTCTTTGCCGAGTGTGGCTTATTTGCCAAGCAGTTAAAGGCCCAAACCGGTGTCCAAGCCGATATTTTGTATTGGACGTTGTCGGATGAGGCCACTAGTGATGTGCCAAATCTTCCAAGCGATCATTTGGCGCTTTGTTACTTAGGTTCGGTCAACAACATCGTGGATTTGGATTGGATCGAAGCCTTTTTAAAAGAACTGTGCGCTTTTGTGCCAGTGAAGTTGCACTTGATTGC
>CAYMGC010000085.1:0-1778 GCA_964389885.1 uncultured Erysipelotrichaceae bacterium
GCAACAGTTTGAGGAGGAATGATGAGCTTGAGTTGTTCTGGAGCAAAGTTATACATTGTGGAGATCAACTCATATTCCTTTTGAAGTTCTTCATCGTTCGCTTTGATTTGTTGTTCTTGAGCGATGGCATCTAAAACAAGAGCGGCACGAAGTTCTTCAGTAGCTTCTGGAACAATCTTTTCTTTGAACTGTTCAAGAGTTTGATGAGAAGTTTGCAAGAATTGATCCAATGTCATACCAAGTTGTTGCAATTGACCTTGGTATTGTTGAATGTGCTGATTTACTTGGCTTTCAATCATGGCTTGAGGAATGTCCATTTGCGCGCCTTCGGCAATGCGATGCAGAATATCGTAAGCCAAACGGTTTTCAATTTCTTCTTCTTTTACAGCCATCATGTCAGCTTGAGCGCGAGCACGAAGTTCATCAACAGTTTTTACACCATCCAACTTCATTTCTGCTACGAAAGCATCAGTAAGTTCTGGAACAATTGGTTTTTGAATTTGGTTAACCACTACGCGGAAAACGACAGGTTGACCAGCTAAGGATTTTTCAAAGTAATCTTCTGGGAAGGAGACGTTGACTTGGACATGTTCACCTTGAACAGAACCAATCAGTTGATCTTCAAAGCCAGGAATGAATTGACCACTGCCTAAAACGAGAGGGAAGTTTTCAGCCGAGCCGCCGGGGAAAGGAACTCCATCTTTTTCTCCCACGAAGTCGATGATTACTTGATCCCCTTTTTCAGCAGGAGTACCAACTGGTACATCTTTCCAAGCGCGATGAGAGAAAATGCGTTGTTGAACATCATGCAAAATTTCTTCATCGGTTACCGTAGCGGGTTCTTTTTTGAAATTTAAACCGGTATAAGGAGGTAAGGTTACCGTTGGAACAAGAGGAATGGTAATCGTTACAATTACTGATCCATCGGGTTGTCCTTCGGAGACTAAGGAAGGTTCAGCTGCAACTTTTAAATTGTTGGCTTGCGCTGCATCGGCAAGAACTTGACCTGCGGCATTCGCAATCGCATATTCATGAATTTGTTGTTGGTCTTCGGATTTTGTAGCTTCTTGAGCTGCTTTTAAATCAGCTTCAAAAGCATCTTTATCAATCGTAAACGTTAAAACGGCAAGATTTTTTTCTGGATATTCAAGTGTGTAATTCATCATTTATTCACCACTTTCTACCTTTTATTTTACCTGTTTTCAAATTAAGTTGACTTTTTGTGCTTCTTAAATCCTTAACAAGCCTAAGTCCTCTTTTTTGGCGCAAGGAAGAAAAGGATTGGATTAAGACTTTCTTCTTAATCCATGAATAAGCTTATAAGGTTTTACGATAAACGCGAGAAAGATGCCCATGCATATCAAGCATCGTGTCCAAAAACTCATATCCATAGCGTTCATATAAGCCCTCATGGCCGGTAGAAATGTAAATAGCGGTATGGCCTTGGTCTTGTGCTTTTTTTTCACAATAGTTCAACAGTTTTTGAGCGAATCTTTGACCTCGAAAAGAGGGATACGTATAGACATAGCCAATCCAAGGACTCAAAGAGGTAGAGGGAATATCGTCTTGTTTGGCTAAAACCGCATAAGTCATGATTTGGTTTTGGTCATTGACCATGAGATAAAGCTTTGGATCCTCTTGAGTTTTAGAAATCAAGTCATGAGTTTGAATGCGCCGGCATAAAGATTTTCCCGCCTCCCAATCGGCTTTTTCGAGTTGTTCCATCCAATATTTTTGTTGATTTTGAGGCAAAGAAAAATATTCAATGATTGTCATAA
>CAYMGC010000085.1:1878-6967 GCA_964389885.1 uncultured Erysipelotrichaceae bacterium
AAAAAATTTCTAATATTTTATTTTTAGCCCAAAAAAAGGAAAATTTGCGCTAAAATGAAGCCTTATTTCTAGTCTTTGCCCCTTTAAGCGTGCAAAATGATACAGTCAATCCAAAGGTTTTTGGCTGAAATTGGTTTATCCAAAGCGAGGTTAGATAAAATCACGAAAAGATAAACTTTAAAAGAGCCAGACAGAAAGGAGCTCAATTTCATGAATTTAAAAGATACAACGATGAATCGAGAAGATGCACGTACAGTGGTACTCCAAACAACTCTTGAAGGGCCAGAATGGAAAGCTGCTCAAAATAAAGCGGTAAAAGAAGGAAATAAATTTTTGCCTTCTAAAGGATTTCGTGCTGGGCGTATTCCCGCTCCCGTAGTACGAAAAATGCTTGGAGCAAAAAACTTTTATGATTTAGCTTTTGATCTCTGTCTTGAAGAGGTATTTGAAGAATTGATGGCCAATTCGGACCTCAATCCAGTAGGTCCTATTGAACATTCTATTAATTCTGCAAACGATTCCTTTGTAACGGTGACCTTTACTATTAATGTAGAACCGGAAGTCGTTTTAGGAGATTGGAAAAATCTTGGCCTTACTCCAGATCAAGCGGAAGTAGCCGAAGAACAAATCGATGAAATTGTACAAAGAGTTCTTGAAGACAAGGCCAATTATGTATTAGCGGAAGATGGACAAGCCGCTCAAGAAAAAGATTCCGCCACTCTTTCCTATACCGTAACAGTTCAAGGCGAAGAGGTGGATAAGGGTTCTCTTGATGAAGCAACGATTGATTCCGTTTTAGATACTCATGTGCCTGGTCTTATGGAAAATCTTCTTGGAATGGAAGTAGAGGAGACAAAAACCTATACCACAACTCTTCCAGCGGATTATTCCAAGGCTGACTACGCCAATCAAGAAGCTGAAGTGACCATCACGCTCAATGATTTGTACACCTATACTCTTCCTGAACTCAATGATACCTTTGTAGAAGAAGAAATTGAGATGGATGGAATTAATACAGTGGATCAATTTAAAGACTTACTGCGTCAAAGACTTTTACGAGAAGCAAAAAATGAAGTATATTCCAACTTTATTGGTTCTCTGATGGAAAAAGTAAAAGAAAATCTCCAAGAGCCAGTGGAAATTCATCCTTCTCGTGTAGATGAGCGGATTCATGATTCCTTAGAGAGCATGATGTACCAATATATGAATCCTCAAAATGGCCAATCGGTAGAACTCTTTCAACAGATCCTTAAAGATCCAAAAGCTTTTCACCAATATATAGACAATATGGCCGCTCAACTTCCTGAAGAAGAGCGCCAAGCCTATGAGGAACAATTGCGTGAAGAAGCTCTAGCCATGGCCATTGCCAAAGCCTCTGGAGTGAGCATTACCAAGGAAATTTTGGACCGCTTGCTTCAAAAAGCCTCTTATGAAGTCGGTCAACCTGTAGATCGTTTGCGTCACAATTATCGTTTGGTACAAGATTTAAAACAGAACTATCTTACTCAAGAAGGACTAAAAGCGTTGCTTGCGGCCAATGGTTGGACCGATGAAGAGGAAGATATTGAAGTTGTAGAAACGGATGAGACTTCAGAAGAAGCTTAAAAATTTAAGCATACCCCTCAATAACAAATTTAACGTGTTTTACAATTTTGTCATTGCAAAAAACAAAGAAGACGCTCTTTCAGCGTCTTTTTTGCCAAATAAGAAAAAAGCGTGATAAACTCAAAATTTAATCTTTTTGATCTTTTTCTCCTTTTTTCTCTATAAAATTTTTCCTTTTGGCTTTCTTTTTTAGAAAATGAAAAGAAAGTGCATCCCTAAAGTAAGCTGTGTCTATGTTTTGAAAGGAGGTTCGGCAGCCTCACGGTGCTATCCGTGGGTCTTGTGCCGAGATTTAAATGAATACAAAAACCTATCCGATGATTTGTACCCGTGGGGTGATTGTGTTTCCTGGCCAAGATTTAGTGATTGATGTTGGCAGAACCAATAGCCTTAAAGCGATCGAAAATGCCCAAGACAATTACAACGATCGCATTTGCATGTTCGCCCAAGAAAACCAAGAAGCGGAAAATCCGGGCCTTGATGATATTTATAAAGTGGGAGTCCTGTGTGAAATTCGACACATTCGTCGTTTTGATAAATTTTTACGCGTAAAATTCCGTGGAATTGAACGTGTACGCTTGGAATCGTTTGAAGAAGGCAATTTATCTGAACTGGTGGAAGTGGAAACTTTGCCTTCACAACCCCAAAATCAAGCCGAACAAGTTGCTTTAATGCGCTTGGTTTCTGGTGCTTTTGAAAAAATGCGTCCTGGAGAAAAATTTATGTCTCGAGATATCATGGGAGACTTATCCAAGGGAATTTCTCCAAGCTCTTTGAGCGATAAAGCAGCTCAAATCTTTCCGATGTCTCCAGAGCGCAAACAAGCTTATCTTGAAACATTGGGAATCAATGACCGCTTAATGATGCTTTTGGAAGACATTGAAAAAGAAAAACAACTTACCGAAGTTGAAAAACGCATCAATGAAACGGTGAAAGAACGCATTGATCAAAACCAAAAAGACTTTTATTTACGCGAAAAAATTAGCGCTTTACAAGATCAACTCACCGATGGATCCGCTCCAGGTAAGGAAGGCGATCAGATTCGTAAACGTCTTCAAGATAATCCTTATCCTGAAGTAATTAAAAAGAAGGTTTTAGAGGAACTCGTTCGCTATGAAAACTTACCGATGGCAAGTGGAGAAACGGGAACCATCAAAACCTATATTGACTGGCTTTTAGATGTGCCTTGGTGGCAACAAACCAAGGACAATGAAGATTTAGAAAATGTAGAAAGCATTTTGGAAGAAGATCACTTTGGCTTGAAAAAAGTCAAGGAGCGGATTTTGGAATACCTTGCGGTAAAACAAAATACCAATTCTCTTAAAGCCCCCATCATTTGTTTAGCTGGTCCTCCAGGAGTGGGAAAAACCTCTTTAGCTAAATCCATTGCCCGCGCTTTGGATCGTCGCTTTGTCAAGATGTCTTTAGGTGGAGTACGCGATGAAGCGGAAATTCGTGGACATCGTCGAACCTATCTTGGGGCTTTACCTGGACGGATCATTCAAGGAATGAAAAAAGCGCAAGTCATCAATCCAGTTTTCTTAATTGATGAAATCGATAAGATGGCTTCAGACTATAAGGGTGATCCTTCTTCGGCGATGCTTGAAGTATTGGATCCAGAACAAAACGCATTCTTCTCGGATCACTATTTAGAAGAAGCGTATGATTTGTCCAAAGTATTGTTCATTGCCACAGCTAACTATTTAGAAAATATCCCCCCTGCTTTGAAAGACCGCTTGGAAGTCATTGAACTCTCTTCTTATACAGATGTAGAAAAAATCCATATTGCGAAGGATCATTTAATTCCCCGTCAATTGGTTGAAAATGGTTTAAAAAGCGATCAATTGATTATTCCAGATGAGATGATCTTATACTTAATCCGCTACTACACGCGGGAAGCTGGTGTTCGTCAATTGGAACGGACCATCGCTTCTTTGGCTCGTAAAACCGTATTGGCGATTTTAAAGGATGGTCAAAAACAAGTGGTCATCGATAAAGATCGCATTCAAGAGTGGTTAGGCCATGAAAAAGTGGACTACGGCAAAAAAGAAATGGAAGACCAAGTTGGAACTGTGACAGGTCTTGCTTATACTTCCTTTGGCGGTGACATTTTACAAATCGAAGCCAATAAGTTCGATGGCAAAGGCGCTTTGATTTTGACCGGTCAGCTTGGAGATGTCATGAAAGAATCTGCGAGCATTGCCTTAGACTTCATTCATGCCAACGCCAATCGCTATGGTATTTCGAAAAAAGTCTTTGGAAAAAATGACATTCACTTACACGTGCCAGAAGGAGCGATTCCTAAAGATGGGCCATCCGCTGGAATCACCATTTCCACTGCTCTTGCTTCGCTTTTAACAGGAATTCCTGTTAAAGCCAACTTAGCCATGACAGGAGAAGTGACCTTGCGAGGAAACGTCTTGCCGATTGGCGGCTTAAAAGAAAAATCTTTAGCGGCCTATCGTTCGGGTATCACCACAATTTTGATTCCTCAAGGCAATGTCAAAGATTTGGATGATATTCCTCAAGAGGTTAAAGATGCGGTGGAATTCATTCCCGTATCCACCATTGATGAAGTTCTCACTCATGCCCTGGTAAAGCCGGTTTCTCCCATTGAAGAACCGGATGAAGACAAGCCGATGATGGTGTGTCCTTTAAATCAAAAGCCTATTGCGACTTCTGAGGGGCAAGCATGACTCCCTTGCAAAGTACCTTTATGGTCTCCTCTTCTGGAAAAGACTCTTGGCCAAATCATGATCTTCCAGAAGTGGTTGTAGTGGGCCGTTCCAATGTTGGAAAAAGTTCCTTCATTAACGCCTTAACCAATCGTAAGAAGCTAGCTTATGTGGGAAATACCCCAGGAAAAACGCAACTTCTTAATTTCTTTGATATTGATGGCAATTGGGTCTTGGTCGATGTGCCTGGCTATGGCTATGCCAAACTCTCCAAAGCTCAACTTCAAAAGCTTGGAGTGATGATGGATGAGTATTTCAACGAGCGCGAAAATATTGCCTGTGTGGTGGCGCTTGTCGATGCTCGTCATGCCCCAAGCCAAGATGATTTGGATATGATTGATTACTTTAAACAAACCGGTCGTCGTGTTTTAGTAGCAGCTACCAAAGTGGATAAAGTTCCTAAAACCAAACGTCCAAAAGCTCTTAAAGTTATCTCTCAAGCTTTACAAATTCCTGTCAAATCCATTTTCCCCGTCTCTTCTACCGAAAAAACTGGATTTGAGGCAATTTACCAAGCGATTCAAGAAACTTTGAACCAAGATCAAAAAGAGGAGCAAGCCGTTTAAATTTGTCTCTCTTGAAACCTTATCTAAGACTTAGAAGCTTAGATAAGGTTTTTTTAATAAGGAGAATAGACGGATGGCTAAAATGAAGTTTTGAACTAAAAGAGTTCTTCTTTAAGGGATTTGCTTCTAGAAAATTTAAATAGAAATTGGGATTTTGATCGAGAAACATGCTATAAATAAAGG
>CAYMGC010000086.1:0-6926 GCA_964389885.1 uncultured Erysipelotrichaceae bacterium
GAAGGCATTATGAATAAAATTCGGCCTTATATTCAACACGATGGTGGAGATATCGAATTGCTCGGCATCGATGAAGATGGCATTGCCTATGTTACCTTTTTAGGCGCTTGCAATGGCTGCATGATGGCTGGTGAAGATTTTACAACAGGTGTACGTCTTTTATTGCTCGACGAATTTCCTGAACTGCGTGAAGTGGTTTTAGTTGGTGCTTAAAAAAAAGCCAAGATCTCAAAGTGAGATTTTGGCTTTTTTAAAATGGGTTTGTCAAGATTAAGCTGTTTCTTCAGAAAATGGATGGCTTAAAAGCGCATCGAGTAAATTGCAATTCCATTCCAACAAACGATGAACCAATTGTGCGGAATCGAGATCGGGATGCTTTAAACTGGTGACATCAAACATCCAAGTTAATACCTCATCCGAAGCCAAATAACATTTTTGCCATTGGGCAGGAACATGACCAAAGGGAAAATGGGCTTTGAGCTTTTGCAAATAGGCTAAGGTTGGATTGCCTTTGAGATTGGCTTGAAGCCAAAGAGCAGGATACCCCGCTGTACAAAGGGCCAATAACTCCTCCATTTGCGATAAACGCAGCGAGGAGCGGGTAAGCAAACGAAGTTCATCCAAATAGTCAATGTGCTTTAAAAAATTTTGAATGCGTGTGGGGTATAAATAGGAGCGCACTAAGCGCAAAATAGAGGCTTCGGTACGTCCTACATATTCTTGGGCGACATCCAAACTTAAACCTTTCTCAAAAGCCTTGGCCACAAGACGGGTTTCTTGAATGCCAAAGGGATAACGAGCTAAAAAGTCGCGTTGAAATTGACTTAATCCCTCAAAAATACTTTGAGAAAACCAAGGCGTTCCTTGCGATTGAGTAAAGTAGGAGAGTTCGAGTGGATCGGGTTCTATACTTTGAGCAATCGCTTCATTACACACCACTTGTTGCTCTGAAGAAGAAAGTTCATGGAAGGGCAAAAAGAGATTGTTTTGCACCGACCAAGAATGCAAGCGGCCTAAAATTTCTTTGGAGGCACAAACATTGGGTACTGGTGAAAGATGGCTCATTTTCTCCAAAGCCCCAAACATATTTTTCACGGTCGTTTTTTGGCGCGTTACAAAAGGCAGAGTTTTCAATTGTTCGTCGTTTAACTGCACTAAACAGGGCATGATCGAACTCATCATCATCCACACATAGTTTCCTTCTACCGCCATATAAATCACCGGTTTACGACGAATCTCCTTTTTTTGGGCTACAAAAGACTCAATTTGAGCTAAAAACCGCGCTTTCCATAAGGGCCAAAAGCGTTCTTCTACAATTTCACAATTTCTGAGACCTGGTAAGGAAAGGATCCAATCCATATAGTGTTGGAAAAGGGAATCCATGCTTTGTTGAGGAAAAGGGGGAAGAACGGGTTCTTCGATTAAATCCTCTTGAGGGGGAGCAAAGTATTCTTGGGCTTTCGCCGGAAGTTTTGCTAGGGGTGTTTGAAGCACGATATCTTGGGGTAATCCCTTTTTAAGATAGTCGAGGACTTGGGCTAAATCGCCTGCTTTCCATCCCTTTTTAAGCCACTTTTCAAAGATACCCTGCTCTACTAAGTTTGGTACTTGGTGAAAAAGCTTTTTAGCGACTTTTTGTTCGTCTTTAGCCACTAGACCTAAATAAAGCGCTTGGATACTGACAAAGTTCCAGCGTGTAGCCATGGCTTCTTCCCGTTTTACTTTGTCTTGTAATTTTTGTAAAGAAGCAGCATTCTCCCCTTCAAAAGACGATTGCAAAGCAAGTTGGCTTACAAACAAAATGGTGGCCATTGGTAAACTAGACGGTTCAATTACAAGTTCGGCTTGCAACTGGTTTTTGCCAAGCCACGATTTTAAGGTGGATAGCCGAAGACTTTTCGGGTTGTAGTAAACCATAAAATCGCAATTGGGAAATTGCTCTTTAAGCCACTTGGCCGCTTGGGTAAACAAAGCCTGTTCAAGATAAGGAGCTTTGGGCCAATATACCCCACCAAAGCCCGCTAGGTTGGCGATGCGAAACAAGGCTGTGATGTATTCTTCACAAAACGCTTGGGTGGCAGAGGTAACTTCATCGAGGACTAAGTTTTTCAAGCGATTGCCTTTTACTTTTTTGGCGTAGGCGCTTTGAAGGCGGTTGTTGAATTCCTTGTAGCGGGCTAAAGGACAAGCTAACCAGGCGAGTACGACTTGTCCATCTCGTTTTTCTTGGGTGATCCATACACAAATGCGCTCTTTTTTCAGTCCCATCAAATCCCTCTTTTCTTTGGTTGATTATGTTCAATAGTAAGGGAATTCGCTCAACTTGTCTTGTTGGAAAGCCCCTTGAAAGGTCACTTTAAAAAATTGGACTCAAAATGGAAAGGTCTAATTTTGAAAGGGATTGGCAAATTTCATAAAGTCACTTTATAAAGAAAAAGTCGAGGAATTTCAATAAAAAGAAAGCCTTTTACTCTTTTCTTTCCCGTTTAAGTAGAAAAAATGATAGAATCCTCTAAATATCCTCTATAAGTCTTGGCCTTTTTATTCTTTTCCTCTATAATTTTTTTGCCCGGGCGACCGGACAAAAAACCTCCTTTCTATTTTTAGGCTGACCCGCCATCGATCATACTCGGCGGAAAGAAATCATACGATTTCTTGAAAAGAGACCATGAAGACGTCCATTGTCTCTTTTTTTTTGGTCCAATCATAAAAAAACCCTGTTCAAAGACAGGGATAAAAAGAGCATTTAGACGAGTTGGGGTAAATAAGTTAAAATCTGTTTTTCCCAGCTTGGCCAATCATGAGGTGTATCTTGACCCCAGAAATAAATGGGAAGATGGATGCCTTTTTGATACATTACATCGGCTAAACGACGGGAATCATTGAGGGTTTCATTTTCCCAAGCGCCTTGACCAACCACGATGATGCCTTGATTTTCATTGTACTTCCGAATAAAGTCATGGTTTGGATCGATATTGGGCAAGTAAGCCAATGGGCTATTTTGGTAGAAGTTGCCATCAAAGTTGTTATCGTAAATATAGGGAGACATATCGTATACTCCCGATAACGCCAACATTTTTTCAAAGCGATAGGGGAAGCGCAAGAATAAGTTTACCGCATGGGTTGCGCCCATACTTGCGCCCATCACCATTACGGGTTCATCTGGGGATTTTCCAGCTTTTGCTAAAGCGGAAGGAATGAGTTCGTTGACTACGTAATTCACCCAGTTTTCTTGTTGAGCCATACGCCAAGAGCTTTGACCATGGCTTGACCAAGTTTCTTTATCGACGGAATCGACCGTCACAAATTGAATACGCCCTTCATTAATCCAAGGTGCCATCAAATCAAACATATGGCGGTCTTCCCACTCAAAAAAACGACCATCTTGGCAAGGAACAATTAGGCACAAAATGCCATTGTCGCCATACATTTTGAACTCCATATCTCGATTGAGATAGTGAGAATATTCTTTAAAGTAACGAGTATTCATGAAAACCATCCTTTCTTCATCTGCTTTAAAGAATACAATCTTTTTAAGCCGACGCAAGGAAAAGGATTGAAAGGAAATAAGGAAAAAGACCCGAAGCTCTCTTTGATTTTTTTGAAAACAGTAAAGCCCAAATCGAGTCTAGATCTTGAAGCGATCGATTTAAGCTTTAGGCTAGGCCAAAAACGGTAAAGAGACTATAATCCCAGTGCAACAAGGTCACTTCCAAGAAGTTTTTTACTTCTTTTTCCTTATATATCTCTATATTTCATATTTTTACTCTTAAACAGAAAAGAGGTTTTTATGGCCAATAAAGAAAAAATTGTAAACATTGCGGTCATCGCCCACGTTGATGCGGGAAAGTCCACGCTTGTCGATGCTTTTTTAAGACAAAGTGATGTGTTTCGTGACAACGAAGAAGTCGTAGACTGCGTAATGGATTCCAACGATTTAGAGCGCGAACGCGGCATCACCATTTATTCCAAAAACTGCTCCGTTATTCACGATGGAGTCAAAATCAACATCGTCGATACACCAGGTCACGCCGATTTTTCCAGTGAAGTGGAGCGCATCATGGGTACGGTCGATACGGTTATTTTGTTAGTGGATGCCAGTGAAGGACCGATGCCTCAAACGCGCTTTGTGTTATCCAAAGCTTTAGAAGTTGGATTAAAGCCAATTTTGTTGATCAATAAAATTGATAAAAAAGACCAACGCGCTCAAGAAGTCGTCGATGAAGTGTATGACTTGTTCTTGGATTTGAATGCGAGCGATGAACAATTGGATTTCCCAATTTTGTATGGGGTGGCTCGAGAGGGCGTGGTTCAAAACGAACTCGATGAAGAATCCAATTCCATTGAGCCATTGTTTCAAGCGATTTTAAACCATACCGAACCGTATCCCGATTTGGATGAAGAACCTGTTCAAATGCAAGTATCCGCCTTAGCTTATGATGACTACATTGGTCGTTTAGGCATTGGGCGCATTAAACGCGGAGTTTTGCGCAAGGGAGATACCATCGTTCGCACCAATCAAGATGGAGTAGAGAAAAAAGAAACCATCTCTTCTCTTTTCGTTTATAAAGGCTTATCGAGAACACCTGTTCAAGAAGCGCATTCTGGCGATATCGTCGTGGTCGCTGGAATGCCCGATGTTTCTATTGGTGATACGCTTTGTGATCCCGAACACGTGGAAGCTTTGCCTTCCATTCCTATTGAACAACCAACCTTGTCCATGAATTTTCATGTCAACAAATCGCCTTTTGCCGGTCGTTCGGGAAAATATGTGACCAGCCGTAACATTAAAGAGCGCTTGGAAAAAGAACTCGAAGTCAATGTCGGCTTAGAAGTGGAACCCACCGACAGTGCCGATTGTTTTAAAGTCTCAGGTCGCGGGGAATTGCACATTTCCATCTTGGTCGAAAATATGCGTCGGGAAGGCTATGAACTGGCTGTATCCAAACCAGAAGTCATTTTGCATCGCGATGAAAACGGCCAAAAGGTTGAACCCGTGGAAGAAGTTGTTTGCATTGCCCCTGAAGAGTATTCAGGCACCATCATCAATAAGCTTACCCTGCGTAAAGGCACCATGGTCAATATGGAAGAGGAAAACGGCTACGTGAAACTCACCTATACCGCGCCAACTCGAGGATTGCTTGGCTTCCGCTCGGAATTCATCAACGATACTCATGGAGAAGGCACCCTTTTACGTCGGGTATCGGGCTACATTCCTTATACTGGAGAAATCCCACAACGGATGCTTGGAGCGATGATTTCAACCGATACCGGAACGGCCATGACCTATGCGCTTTGGAACTTACAAGAGCGTGGTTCCCTTTTCATTGGCCCACAAACTGAAGTGTACGAAGGCATGATCATTGGCGAATCCTCACGCAACATTGATATGGATGTAAATCCTTTAAAAAATAAGAAGCTGACCGCCATTCGTTCTTCAGGACGCGATGAAGCAATGCTTTTAACCCCACCACGTGTTTTCTCTTTGGAGGAAGCTTTGGAATGGATTAACGATGATGAACTCGTTGAAGTTACGCCTGATGCCATTCGGTTGCGTAAAAAAGGCTTAACCGCTCAGGATCGTCGTGCACTTTATCGCCAAAAAATGGCCGCCGCTCACGAAAACGATTAATGAAAAAAGCTAGAGATCAAGGTCTCTAGTTTTTTTGTGGTTAAAATTCGATTTGATTGGGCAAGGCACATTCAAAAATAGCCGGCAAATCAGCGAGCTGAACTTGGCCTTTTTCAATGATCAACTCTTGTTCATTGAGTTGATTGTGATACGTTCCATCGGGAATAAGCGTTTTGGCCACAGTTTGATCGTCTTCTTTAGCTAAAATAAAAAGACCAGCTAATCCATTGCGGAAAATTTCCAATAAACCTTTATCATAAGCGTAATCAATAGGAGAATGTGGCGCAAACGATTTATGAAGTGCTGCACATTTGGCAATAAACTCTTGTGCTTCTTGATTGTGGTTCCAGACAATGACATCTTGATCGAAGATACTTGGCCGATGGCTTTCTTGTTGTTCTTGACCATGGTAGAGCATTGGCAATCCTTTTAACATAAAGAGCATTGCTGTCCAGTTTTTCCAAAGAAAGGGATCGTGAACAAAGGAGCCAATGCGCGCGGTATCGTGATTTTCAAGATAGCGCAGTTTTATATAATTTTGAGGTAAGGTGGATTCTTGACGCAACAAAGCATCAATCCAAGGTTTTAAGCTGTCTTGTCCTGCCGCAAAATCTTCTAAATGAGGAAAGGTATCGTAATCATAGAGTACGTCAAAGGCCTCATATAAAGTGGAGTCGCTTTCTCCTACGCGACCATGATCTCGGACAAATTTGGTAAAGGGCAAATGACAACTTTCCGCTAACCAAATGAGATCGGGATTGATCTTGGCGCATTCTTCACGAGCTTGTTTCCAAAAGCCAATGGGAACACGAGTCGCTACATCGCAGCGAAATCCATCAACTACTTTGGCAAATTGTTTTAAGGTATCGATTTGGTAGTCCCATAAATCTTTATTTTCGTAATTTAAATCAATGATGTCGGACCAATCCGCCACTAAAGAAGCAGGTTGCCCTTTTTCATCCACATAAAACCATTCAGGATGCTCTTGCCACAAAAGCGAATCAGGAGAGGTATGGTTGTAGACGACATCTACAATGACTTTCATTTTTCGCTTATGGGCTTCTTGGACCAAGTGGTCTAAATCTTGCCACGTTCCCATTTTCGGTTCAATGGCCCGATAGTCAGCAATCGCATACGGACTTCCATCTTTTCCTTTACGAGCTACCATTCCCGTAGGTTGAACTGGCATCAACCATAAAATATCGGTTCCTAAAGCCGCAATCCGATCGAGATCTTCTTCTACTTTTTGAAAGGTTCCTTCTTTGGAGTGATTGCGTACAAAAACGGAATACAT
>CAYMGC010000087.1:0-6612 GCA_964389885.1 uncultured Erysipelotrichaceae bacterium
CCTCTCAAATTAGTTCTTTTAGAAGCAAAGGAGTGAATATTTTTTATGAAAAAATTTCCCAAGAAAATGCTTTTGGTCTTTAGCCTGATATTAACTCAACCCACTATACTTTAAGCTCAAGAAACCGATCAAGAAGTTTTCATTTTGAGTCCTAGGGTTCCTGAAGAAATCAAATCACTGGCACGTTATGAATTGGAATCTTTTGTTCTTGAGTATTATCATCCTTCTAATTATCCTTCCCTTGCCAGCAATGTAACCTTAGGCAATGGCTTTATGGTCTTACAAAAAGAGGAAAGTACATTGATTCCTATTGGTTCTTCTTACTCCTTTCCGGTATGGCATCAAGACGAAATCTTATTTATGCTCCGAATTTTTAAAATTCCTGATGGAAGTTGGCATACAGTGTCCACCAACGGAACCGATGGCTTAAAGGATTTAAAAGACCAAGTAGGAACCTATGTAATGTATACTGGATCCTTGATTCCTTATACCATTGAAAAAGTAGTAGAAAATCAGATGACAGAAAATGGTTATCATGTCGATTCCAGCGCAAATACACTTGTATCAGTGTATCCAAGTATAGAAGACCGAAATATCATTTCTTATCGCCTCTATAATCCCAATTCAGGAGAACACGTTTATACGCAAGATCCAAATGAAAAGGCCACTTTAGCGCAATTGGGATGAAAGTAGAAGGAGCAGGATGGTTTTCCCCTCTTACGAGGCAAGCCGTTTATCGGCTTTATAATCCAAACTCTGGAGAACATCACTATACCGTTGATGAAACGGAAAGAAACACCTTAACTCAAATCGGCTGGATTGATGAAGGAATTGCTTTTTATAGTTCGCTTGAGCAAAAATCGCCGGTTTATCGAGTATTTAATCCCCAAGCCCAAAACACAAGCAGTCATCACTACACAACTTCTTTAGCAGAAGCCCAATCTCTAATGGAGATGGGATGGAAAGATGAAGAGATCGGATGGTATGCCGATCTTGGCGGATGGGAAATTCAGGATTCAAGATCTTAAATTTTTTGGTTTTTTACCTAGGATCACAGGTATTAAGATCCTAGGTTTTCTTTTGCTCTTTTTCTAGACCTGAACTTTCTTGGGTTCTTTAGAGAAAAAGGAATTGGTCATCTTTTTTCACTTCCCCATAAAACAAAAAAAGAAGGTTGGAAATTTTCCTTCCTTCTCGTTTTTTTATCTTATATTTTTTCCCTTCAATGAAACTATAGTCCCATTAAATGGCCAACTTGGTAAACAAGAGTACTTATACACCAAGCCACTGCCAATTGAAACCCTGCAACTTTCCACATATATAAGGTGGAATGGGATTCTTTACGAATGGTTGAAAGAGCAGCCACACAAGGCACATAAAATAAACAAAACAACATTAAGCAATAAGCATTCAATGGTCCAAAGCCTAGCTCAGTGAGTTTCAGTTGCAATAAATGCATTCCCCCAAAGCTAGTCACACTTGAAATTCCAAATAAAACAGCAATGGAGCTGACTACAACTTCTTTAGCCGAGATCCCCGCAATTAAAGCCACTGCAATTTGCCAAAAGCCAAGACCACAAGGGACGAGTAATACGGCAAAGTATTTTCCAAGTGTGGCAGCAATCGAAGTGGAAATGTCTTGGGTATAGCCTTGCCATCCAAAATGGATTAAAGCCCATAACAAAATAGAAGCAATAAAAATCGTGGTTCCCGCTTTACTTAAAAAGTCTTTCACTTTCTCCCATACATAAATCCAAACTGTATGAAAACTCGGTGCTTTATAAGCGGGAAGTTCAATTAAAAGTGGATATTGATTAGAGGTCTTATCAAAGTGGTGCAACAGCCAAGCCAAAAGCAAAGCAAAGGCTACGCCAATTAAATACATAGAGTAGGCGACCCACATGGCGTTTTTAGCAAAGAACATACTTGAAAATAAAATATAGGTAGGAAGCTTAGCCGAACAGCTCATAAAGGGAGTCAATAACATGACCCGCTTTCGGTCTTTTTCACTTTCCAAGGCCCGAGAAGCCATAATGGCGGGAACGGTGCATCCAAATCCAAGCACCATGGGAATAAAGGCGCGACCCGAAAGTCCAAGCCGCTCCATGATTTCATTCATTACATAAGCTACTCGAGCCATATACCCCGAATCTTCTAAAAAAGCCATGGCGGTAAAGAGAATCGAAATGTTGGGTAAGAAGGTTAAAATTCCACCTACTCCAGAAATAATTCCATCGCAAATCAAATCCACGATCCATTGTGAAGTATGCCAAGACTCTAACAAATAGCCAATATTTTTTGTAATCCAACTAATGCCAGTCTCTACATATCCAGAAAGCCAATCGCCTAAATTAAAAGTCAAAAAGAAGACAATGGCCAACATAATCAAAAAAATAATCACTCCCCAAAAGGGTTGAGTAACCACTTTATCAATTTTTTCCGTTAAGGTATCCGACTTTTCTTTTCCAAGCAGTACTTCTTGTTTAATTTCTTCAATGGTGTCATAGCGCTCATTAACAATTGTATTGGGTTCACTGCCATCGGCAATTCCTGTTAAATCCACTGGATAAGCGGCCATAATTTCCGGATCTTGCATTAAAAGAGAAATGGCCACCCACCGTTTACGAGGCGTATCTTCAGGAAGAAGAGCTTGAATGGCTGCGATCTTTTTTTCTAAATCATCCGAATACATCATGACGTATTCTTTTTCTTTTTCTTCGTGAATATGCCGCGGTTTATGATTAGAGGCTTCACTATCCTCCGCTTGGTGTAAGGCGGCATGCAAAAGCGTTTTTATTCCCCGTTTTTTGCGAGCCGTTACGGGAACGACAGGAATTCCCAATATTTCTTGTAAACGGTGCAAGTCAATATCAATTCCTCGTTTTTCTACAATGTCCATCATGTTTAAGCCAAGCACCATCGGCTTTTCCATTTCACTCATCTGCAAAGTTAAGTACAAAGAACGTTCTAAAGCACTTGCATCGGCTACATCCACAATGACATCTACTTGGGGGGAAATGATAAATTGGCGAGAGACTTGTTCCTCCATGGTAAAAGAGTTTAACGAATACGTTCCTGGCAAATCCACCAATTTGATGTTTTTACCGTGATCCGAAATCGCTCCTTCCATGCGTTCAACCGTCACCCCTGGCCAATTGGCTACTTTTAAATTAGCACCCGTAAACGCATTAAACAGTGTTGTTTTTCCACAGTTTGGATTGCCAATAAAGCCGAGTGTTAAATCCGTTTGTTCAGTCATGAGTAACCACCTCTACACCAATATGCTCTGTAATGGTTGGACCCAGCGCAAAACGCGTTCCCCGTAAATCAATAATCATTGTTCCTTTTCCTTTTTTTTGTAAAACTGTTACTTTGGTTCCAAGAATCATTCCTAGGGCTTGTAAGCGCAAAGCCACCTGAGAATCCAAATCAAGACTGACAATTTGCACAGTTTGCCCGATGGAAATATTATTTAGTTGAGTCATTGAAGCACTTCCTTTAACATAATTTTTATTATACTGAGCGGATTTTTTTCCTCTGACCAAAAATCAAAATTTTATAAATTTCTTAAAAGCAATGAGAAGAATTCCTTACTTAAAAGAATAAAAGAGAAAAATTATCCTCTAAGCTAATCATTAAAAAATCTGACCAATTAAAAAGAGACTTAACGACTTTACTCGTTATAGTCTCTTTTTGATAAACATAAATTATTCTATAGATTCTTCATCCTTAGCCATAAATTCTAAGCAAACTTTACGCGCTTCCTCCGATAGGTACTGTTCATTTCTCAATAGGAAAAGCAAAAAGTTCGTATGACGATGCAAAGAATGATTTCCAATTTGGGGATATTTCCAAGATTGAACATAATCGTACTCGGAATCCGCTAAGTATTGTTTCTCTAGAAATCGAATAAATTCCTCAACATTTCCTTCATAATAATCGACAATCTTATCGGCCAGTTTTCCCTTTTCTTCGTCGGTATTATTTTGTTTTCCATAAAAAACGTCTTCTAGATTACACGACATATAGCAACAGGAAAAAGGAATCGCTTTTCTCTCTACTTTAACATTTTTCTTAGCCGACAAAATTCTTAGATTTTTTGCTTTGTGATTTTTGGTGTTGATTTGCTTCTCTACATTTTTGGCATAGATGTATTCACGATCGTATTGATTCTTTTCCACATCTTTCTCGACGATTTGACTATCCTTTACAAAGCATCCATCTAAATCGATCAGCATGCAAATATCGGCAAAGTCTTTAGCCGTATAGTACGGATACACAGCCAATACATTTTTTTTTACAAAATTGGTTAAGTGAATTTGAATGTTTGTATCTCTGTTTAGATACTTAGACGTAAAATCGCCATGCATTAAAATTGTTTTAATATGATGAGGAGAAAATACTTTTTCAATAATTGCTGCTAAAGCATTGGAATCAGTTTCTCCCTCTACGATAAATAATAAAATCTTTTTTTGTTTTCGGACATGTTTATTCGCCATAAAGTCGATCTGCTCTCTTTAAAGCTAGTTTTAAACCAGCTACGCTTGGCAAATTTCCCAACACTTCTCCAGTCTCTTTTCCCAAAACTAAGTTTCTAAAATAAGTAGTTCGATTGTTGTTGTTGGCTTGAGTGGTTTGTCTTTCGTAGACATTAGAGGGATTCAGCGTACTAAAGAAAATTTGTTTATAAGGAAGGGTTTCCAAGCCACGAAGATTATGAGCCGTAAAGATGATTTGTCCTCTTCCTCCTTCATTGAGTGCTTCCACGATTTCTCCAAATAGGAATTCAAAAATACCTGCATCAAATTCATCGATCACCAGTACAATCTCTGTTTTATTGGTAAAGGCGATTAAAGCCCCAATTAAGCTGATGATGCGTTTAATACCCTCCGATTCTCCACTTAAAGAAAATCGAACATTATTGCGTACCGCAAAGGCTTTGTATTGAACAAGTGTTTGTTGATCTTCTTCAATTTTATGATCCACTTTTTCAATCTCAATTCCACTTCCAGGAACGATCGCATTTAAAACATAGCTGGTTTGTTTCACAATGCGTTCAAAACGTGGGTAAATCTCTTCCGGAATACTGTCTTTTCCATACCGCAAAGGGTAGCGTCCCAAAAGATAACTGTCCTTGTTTTCACTCGCCAAAACGAGTGTCATCAATCCAAAAGGACTTGAACCAAGATCACTGTTACCCACTACCAGAAAATAATGGCTACTAAAATTAACTAAAATAACCAATAACGTCTTTAAATCAAACGAACCTTTTTTGATGCCAGCACTTTTTGGAATAAAATCGCCGAATGTTTCGGAGAAAATCACTGAAGATAAAGGTGCTTTTTCACGTAAGACCTTTGTGACCACTTCAAATTTTTCTGTGTCTCTTACTCCAGCAATGGAAATCTTATTGGCTACATAATCACATTTAATGAGAGTGTGTTCTTTCCCCCATTTTTCATCTTGAAAAATTCTCCGTTTCAAGACTTCTTTAGATAAAAAGTAAGTTTTATCTTCTTTATCGTATTGAAACTCAAAAGAATAATTGATCAACATTTTTTGATCATCTACTTTAAGATAAAACAACGCTTCAATATTTGCCATCCTTGAAGAGCCATTAATTAAACTTTCGATTCGCGTGGTAAGATCCTGATATCCACCTAAGTGAGGGGATTCGGTCAGCATCATTTGTTTAATAATCCAACAAGCATCAACGGCTGCCGTTTTTCCGGATCCATTTTGACCATAAATTCCAAACACATGACCTGCGTCTTGAATGTTCTGATTAATATTTTTCAATGGAGTGGTTTTAACAAAATTCAACACTCCATTGTCTACATTTTTAATTCCATTAATGGTAAGTTGGCACAAGCGTGCTTCATTAATACGAGTCCACATATTTAACCTTTTTTTCTATACAATTTGTATCGAATTCTTAGTTATAGTAGCAGATATGAATGGATTAGAACAAGAAAAATGTTTATAAAAAAGTAAAGGAGAACAATTAGTCTTTTTAAGATCTATTTCTTGCTCATTCTAAGTAGAGATTTTTCAATAACGGATCTACTAATTGGTTTTTATAATTAAAAATCTCTCTTCCTAATTAATAGAGAAGAGAGATATTTACATTTTTATTTAACGCAATTGTTAACCCAATTAATAAAGTTTGATGTACTATCCCCCGTACGTTCCGCTTTGGTATGGCCAGCTCCCCAGACGGTTTCAAAATCTACATCGCTTCCATGTTCGGCCAACGCTAAAGCCAAATTCACTTCGGTACAAAGTGCTGTATCACCTTGACTTAAACCAGTGCGAATTCGGAAATAAGGAGCTACCTCACTCGTACCAGCTCCATCGTATAATCCACAAAGGTAATACATAGGATTATACATATTTACGCGTTCTTCTACCGTTTTACCTAGACTATCTGTTTTCGCTAAATCACTTTCAAAAGCTTCAGCATACTCACTGTCTACCAATAAAGCCGCTTCGATTAGATCAAAGTGTGAAGCTTCGCCATCTTCACCAAAGAGTGTATTTTCTCCTTGGCTACGGTCCAAGGAATCAAAGGCGCCAACTTCTTTGGTGGGTACTTTCATTGCGGCTACAAAG
>CAYMGC010000088.1:0-6533 GCA_964389885.1 uncultured Erysipelotrichaceae bacterium
AAAAAAAAAGAGCGCCATACTCTTTTTTCTTAAAGTATATTTCAAGATTTTCTTAAAAAATAAATTTTTCAAGAAAATCTTGGCTAAAAGAGGAAGAAGATTTTAACCAATTTGAATTTTTTCCTGCTTTAAATCGGTAGTACTTTTTATTTGATAGAGACGACGTTTTAGGCGCTCTTTTTCTTTCTCACTTAAAGAAATTTGTGGAGCAAGAAGGGTAAACAATTCGCTTAAATCTCCAAACAGCTCTTGTTGGGAATCAGGAGAGGCTCCTTTTTTTAATACAATGAGTTCGGTTTGGCACAATTTGAAGTACCACTTTAAATACTCACTATCAAATTCACTTAAACGATCTTCATACAACACAAAAAGACGATTGACTTGTCCTTGTCGAGCTAAATTAATCAGATGCTCAAGACCCTTTCGTTTGGAGTCTAGACCTGAAGCCACATCAGCAATGATTTTTGGATTTTTGATCCCATAATTCCGACTGGCTAGAGACTTCATCTCTTCGATTTGTTGGGTCAAGAGTCCATCTTGTTCTTCTTGAACGCAAGAAACGCGCGCATAGAAAAAATCATTTAACTCTTTTTCTTCGGCCACCAAGCCACGTTCTGTAATCAAACGAATGACTTCTTCTTTGGGAATGGCATAGTCTCCATTGGGCAAGCGAAAGTAGTCAATAGTGCCTCGGCGACACCAAAAATAGGCTGTTTTATGGTTGAGGTTAAGGATTTTCGATACTTCTCCTGTTGAATAATAGTCCTTTGTCAATTCGGATATGCGAATCATAAACATCCTCCAAAATACAAAAAAATTAAAAGCGCTAAATAAATTATTGATTTACAATGCACTTTTTTTCCAAAAAGTGCAAAGAAAATTTATGCTTTTAGCCTAAAAGTCTTAAAAATTCCTTAAAATAAGGGGGAGTAGGCCTGATTATCGGTATTGTTAACCTTCAAAAATTGGTTGTCAATGTCACTGGGCATATACGGTTTGAGAATTATCCATCTTCTGATTAAGAAAAACAAAAGAAGAGGTTTACTCCTCTTCTTAGGAAACTAGTTCTCCGATTCGCTATTCTTTACTACACCTGATGCCAAAGCATTTTCAATTTTTGAGGCATCTGGATCAATAAAGATGGTTTGATACGTTTTCATGCTGACAAAGCTTGGACTTTTTTTAGGGATGCGCTTAAGATTGTAGACTTTAGTGTAATCTACTGGAACACTTGAAGAATAACGACCCTTAGAAAACCAAGCGGCTAACATGGCACAAAAACGAATTTGATCTTCTGTTGGATTTTCACTTTGAAGAAGGACATGGGAACCATGATAATCTTTGACATGAAACCATAAATCGTTGCGACGAGCCAATTGCCAAGTAATGTATTGGTTTTGAAAGGTATTTTTTCCTGCATAAATGATCGCGTCCCCCATACGTAAACGAATGACGTGTGGGTTTTTTTTGCTATTTTTTTTGGCACGAAATGGAGTGGCGGGTAATCGTAAAATATGTTTTTGGGCCAATTCTTGTCGAATTTCTAAAACATCTTCGACCGTACAATAATTAAGCTGTTCTTTAAGCGTTTGAAAGTATTCGAGTTGATATTCACAAGCTTCAATTTGTTCTTGAAGCATAGCAATCCCACGCTTCATTTTATGATACTTTTTATAATATAAATTTGCGTTGTCTTTAATCGAATAGCGCATATCTAAGGGAATATTGAGCATTACTCCCTCTTCTTCAAAGGAGGGCAAGGATACAATGGGCGTTTTAGCGATCTGTAAATGAGCAAACAAGACATCCCCATATTGACGATAACGATCGTATTCTTGTGACTCTTCAAGAGCTTGAATCAGCTTAGGAAGCTTTTTCGAGAGCTTTTGAATTTCACGATCCACCGCTTTAAACACATCGCCACATTGCAAGGCAATGCGCTTTTTGGCCTCATCGCGCTCAAAAAGAGTCTCAAGACCCTCCATTAAAGGAAAAGTTTCAGGAGTCTCTGAAAAGAGATGCGACAAAGGAAGACAATGGAAATCTTTGGCGTATCGATACAAGGTAGTAGAGTTCTCTATTTGATCTAATATGTCTTGATATCTCTCTCCTTGTTGCAAACGATAAAGGACTTCACGCGATAAAGAAGGGGAAAACCCTTCAATTTGACTCACAAGGGATTTATCCAAATCCAATGGGCCAGGGGCAAGAGGAGAATAGCGCTGGGGTTTTTCCGGTAGGGTATACTCTGCGCCAGGATGGAGCAAGCGCTTGGAATTTTCAAAAACGGGAATTCGCTTTAAGCAATCGATAATCTTTTGGCTTTTGGCATCGACTAAAACGAGATTGGCGTATTTTCCCATCATTTCCGCGTATAAATCATATTCTGTCCGATCGGCAAATTCATCACTGGCCACAATGCGAAAGCGAACAAGACGATCAAAATCCATTTGGTCAATGGAGATGATGATTCCTTGCGAAATTCGTTTTCGTAAAAGCATTACAAAGCTCGAGGGATTGGGTAAAGGTTCTTTGGATTTACTACACAAATACAAACGGCAAGTATTGGAATGAACACTAATCGCTAAGCGGGTGGAACCAAGTCCAGGCTTATGCAAATAAAACAACACCTCATCGTCGCTTAAACTTTGTATTTTTCCAATTTTACTTCCTTCCCAAGGTTTTAAGAGTTCTATAGTACGATGAAGCAACAATCCATCAAAGGGCATAAAAACCTCCTTATTTTTTATAAAATTCTTTCTTTGTATCTTTCCTCAGGTTGCTTTGAACTAAACCTTTAAAAATGAAAAGATGGGCATTTTTTGGCGAAAGGTACAAAGGAAATTTCATTATGGAAAAAGAAACGTGAGTGACAAAGTATTTTCCAGATTGGAGTTTTCCTAAATCCTAAAATTTTTTAGAGGACTTAGAAAATAAGACCTACCGTTAGCTTAAAAGATTTTCTATCACTTAGCACGTTTGAACGATAGGAAGAATTAGAGGAATCGAAAGGATACAATACGGAAAGGAGAAAGCGGATTTTCCTCCCATGACGTCACGGATATCCAATCCGCTATTACGATGAATCAACCCAAAATTATTTTATTTAGTGGCCCCTCGGGGGTAGGCAAAGGCACGATTCGTGGACTGCTCGATGATGAAGCACTCAATTTAGTGAATTCTGTCAGCTGGACTACCCGTAAGCCTCGTCCTGGGGAAATCGAAGGAGTAAGCTATCACTTTGTAACTCCCGAAGAATTTCAAAAAAATCTCGAGGAAGATGGATTTGTAGAATATTATGCCCCTTTTGCCGATAATTCCTATGGCACTCCTAAAAAGCCTTTAGAGGAATGGTTGGCTCAAGGAAAAAATGTATTACTCGAAATTGATGTGAATGGAGCTTTACAAGTTATGAAGGCTTATCCTGAAGCGGAATCCATTTTTTTAGCGCCTCCTTCCATGGAAGAACTTGAAGCGCGTTTAGTTGGCCGTCAAACGGAAGACGAAGCTACTATTGCTCGTCGCTTGGAAACGGCTAAAAAGGAAATGGCTTCGAGTCAGCACTATCGTCATATTGTCGTCAACGATGATCCTCATCAAGCTGCCGCTAAGGTCGCTGCCATTATTGCCGCTTAATGGCAGTGAAACCGATGTGTAAAAGCAAAATTACAATTTTAATTTGGAAACGAGTCGTTTTCCTTACTTGAAGCCAAAAGCGCACAATGGTAAACTTAACCAAGAATCAAGCTAAAAGGAGCGGAGCGTCCGCTCCTTTCCACATTTTTAGAAGTGTTTTCCTTCTTGCCCAAAATCCATTTTGGCCCTTTCCCCTTTATATTTCGCAAAAGAAAAAGAGTCATCTGTCTTTTTTTGAGTAAAAAAAGCGGATTCTAGAAACAGAAATAGCTTTTTAGGGAGTAAGAAGGTTTACAAAACGCTTTGTTTGGTTTTACCAAAAAAGGAAGCGGTTGCCAACTCAATGGTTTCTTTTCGAATTGCCTGTTTTAGCCCTAACCAAGGATTTGGACCCTTGATCCGCAGTGAAAGGAGCATGCTCACAGATCGGCAGGCAGATTCACGAAGGACCAATGCGCCAAATCTTTTTCTTTGGCCTAAAACTTAGGGCTAAAACAATTAAAAATTGTTTTAAAACGATTGAGAAATGACTGTGAGCTGAACGAATGGAGAAACTCAAAACTTGGATCGAACCCCTTCTTGAATCCAAAGGCTGCTCCTTATATGCCTTGGAATGGGATACTTCGATGAAGCCCCCTGTTTTACGGGTAATGATTGATCGTGAAGATGGTGAAGTGGATTTAGATCTTTGCGCAGCTTGTTCAGAAGTGATTTCGGAAAAACTTGATGAGACGGATGCGATTCCCCAAGAGTATATGTTAGAAGTTTGTTCCCCTGGAGCCGAACGAGAGCTGAAAACGGAAAAGCAAATCCAAAAACAACTCGGGAAATATGTCTTCATCCAATTTAAAAATCCAATGGATAAGCTCAACGAGGTTACTGCAAAACTTGAAGAAATTACCCCCGAAGCCCTACAGGTGAGCTTTTTCATAAAAGGTCGTCCCAAAAAATTATTAGTAGAGCGATCCAACATTGCACAATTGAAAAGTGCAGTCAAAATTTAATGAGGAACGAGAATGCCAAAAAAAGCGACAAAAGAATCAACGAAAAAAAGACAAACAGATCTAAAAGCAAAAGAAATGAGCCCACAGGAAATGTTTTCCCAAATTGGGGATTTCCGCAATTTACCTAAAGATGTTTTGGAAGCTGCTTTAACTGAAGCCATTGAAAAAGGCTATCGGAAAAGCCATAAATTAGAGAAGGCTCGTTTACGAGTTGTATTTGATGATCAAGGCCAAATTAAAGCCTATCGTATTTGGGAAGTAGCCGAACATGTAGATGATCAAGATGCTGACCATTTGTTAACGGTAGAAGAAGCCAAAGACATTACGCCAGATCCAAAAGTAGGAGATATTTTAGAGGAAGAAACCGAAATTGATGATTTCGTCCGCAACGATATTTCTACAGTAAAAAGCGTTATGTTACAAAAAATTAAGGAAGCGGAAAAGAAAGAAGTCATTAATCAATATAGTGATAAAGTGGGCGATATGGTCGATGGTATTGTCGAATCGGTCGAAGATCGCTTCGTAATGGTTCGTCTAGGCGCTACCCAAGATGGTCAATTGCAACCTGGCGCGACGGATGCCATCATGCGTAAATCCGATCAAATTCCCTCTGAAGAATACAAAGATGGCGAACACATTAACGTCGTGATTACGAAAGTGGATAAAGAAGCCAAAGGAGCTATTGTCATGGTCAGCCGAGCGGACAATGATATGATCAAACGGTTGTTTGAACAAAATGTCCCCGAAATTTACCAAGGCATTATTGAAATTAAATCCATTGCACGTGATCCAGGATTGCGTTCTAAAATGGCCGTCACCTCTAAACGTCCGAATATCGATCCAATTGGGGCTTGTATTGGCCAAGGTGGTATGCGCGTGCGGGCCATTTCTCAAGAACTCAATGGAGAAAAAATCGACATTTTTAAATGGTCGGATGATCTTCAAGAATTGGTCCGCAATGCTCTTTCTCCTGCTCAAGGGGTAGAAGTTTTCTTAGCTGAAGATGCTGGCGATAAATTGCCTTTAGATCGCAACACGCGTCGTCCAGGACGAGATCGCAAAGACGATCGTCGTAAAGAAGATCAACGCAAAGTTGTTGTGGCAGCCGTTCCAGCCAATCAATTGTCCTTAGCCATTGGAAAACGCGGCCAAAATGCGAAGTTAGCCTATAAGCTTTGTGGAACACGTATTGATATTCATTCGCAAGAAGAACTCACTGAAGCTGGCATTGATTGGAAAGCCCTTGTGGACAAAATGCACAAGGAATATGAAGAAAAGAAAGCTCAAGAGCGAGCCTATAAACAACAAACTCCTTTAACGGATACTCTTGCATCCAACTTAGAGATTGGCTACGATGACGATGTCTTTGACGATGCTTCTTTAACTACGCCAGTAAAAAGTAAAAAGACTCCAGCTTCCGTTAGTTCTGAACCAAGCGAAAGTGACATGGAAGAAGCTGCTCGCATTGCTAAAGAAAAACGTCGTTCTTTATCTGAACGGCGCAATCAAACCTATGTTTCGAAGTTTGAAAGCGTAGAAACGCCAAAAGCTGAGCATCAAACGAAAACTAAATCTTGGCGCAATAAAGACAAAGACAAAGACGAACGTCGCTTTGAAAAGAAAAAACCAACTTTCCAAGCCATGCATCCTATTTATACTCAAGAGGAACTCGAAGAGATTGAAAACAACGAACTTGAAGAGGAACTCAATGCATCTTGGAATCAAGACGATATTGATTACGCTGAATACGATTCCTATTACGATGATGAGTATTAAGCCTTAAAAACGCTTAAAATAAGATTCGTTTCTTTTAGGAGGCTATAGCGTTTCATTTATGTTTCATGTAAGGTAACAACCATGCGAAAAATTCCGATGCGAAAATGCGTCGTCACT
>CAYMGC010000089.1:0-6509 GCA_964389885.1 uncultured Erysipelotrichaceae bacterium
GCCAGACATCGTGTCAGGTAAAACATTTTCTCCTTCTTGAAAATGCTTGGCATCTTTTACAACTACATATCGGTTATTGGCTTCTGAAAGATTCAAATAAGGATCCAATAAGTAGAGATCGCTTTTGGCATATACAGGGATATCCCAAGCCTGACGTAAAGCATTTACAGCGCCAGTATGATCAAAATGGCCATGAGTAAGAAGAATTCGATCAATCGTCCAGCCATTTTGTTCGACCCAGTCTTTGATTTTTTGTGGTTGAGCGCCTGGATCAATTAAAACCGCATGATGGGTTTGAGGATCACCATAAATGTAGCAGTTTTCTTGGAAAACATCCGCAACTGGGAGTTGATAAATTTGGGCCATCGTTAAATTTCACATCCATTAATGGAGCAAGAGGCTCCAGCGAGGGTTTGTTGCTCTGCTTTAGCGGCTTCACTAAGCAAAACTCTAGCTAAATCTCCAGGAGCGGCTGCACCATTTACAATTTGGTTTCCGATTTGGAAGAACGGAACCGCATGAACTCCAGCAAGAGAAGCTTGTGCCTCATCATTGCGAACATCTTGGGCAAATTCATCGCTATCCAAAACCTGTTGAACTCGGTTGGCATCCAATCCTACTTCTTTGGCTACATCCATCAACACTTCGTGATTGGCGAGTTCTTTTCCATCGGTAAAATACGCTTTATAAAGAGCATGATTTAATGCATTTACCAAGTCAGGATATTCTTTTTGAGCCAATTCATGCAGACGATGGGCATCAAAGGTATTGGTATAACGTGTATCGGCATAGCGAAAATCTAAGCCAGCCCGACGACCCATTTCGGAAATGCCTTCAATACGATTGGCTGCTTCCGCTTCGGAAAGTCCATATTTACGGGCAAACCGTGTAACCGTTGGACCAGTATAAAGTCGACTTGCATAGGGATCAAGTTCAAAAGATTTCATCTCCAATTGAACTTGGTCTTCCATACCAGCAAGGGCAATGGCTTTTTCTAAATTGGTTACTCCAATGTAGCAAAAGGGGCAAGCATAATCAGACCAGTATTCAATTTTTAGCATATCAATCACCTCCAAATAGAACGCGATATAGAACGATTTCTAGAACGTGTTCTATTTACAAGATTAAGTATAAAAGTTAAATGAAATTCGTCTACTTTTTAGACCAAAATAAAAAGGATCAGGTTTCCTGATCACAAATAGGTTTAATATTCGTTTCTTCGTGGTTTTAATTTCCCTTCTTTGAAGCGATTATAATAAAAGACATGGATACGAACAAAAAACGAGGTCGTGTAAAAGGAGAAAGTAAAAAACTTATTCTTGATGCCACGGCTCATTTAATTGCTCAAAAGGAAGCGAGTCAAATTACGGTACGAGATATTTGTCAAGCAGCGGATGTTTCCACCGGGACCTTTTATCACTTCTTTTCGGGAAAAGACGCCTTGATGATGACCTTTGTTACCTCCGATCTTTTACCAAAAGAACCCCTCACTACCCCTCTGAGCGATCCAGGGGGACGCCAATTTGAATTGTATGAACGGTTGATTTCACGCTATGTCTCATTTGGTTTGGATTTTTTAACGAGCTTTTATACAGCTTCCAATCCAGCTTTAAAAAGTTACATGAATCGAAAAAATGGGAAATTCAATCCGGAGACCATCATGGCCTATAGCCAACAAGAACTCACTCAAGCTATTGAGGCGGGATATTTGTGTGGTGATCCCCATCAAATGGCTTTGGATTTATGTACGATCGTAAAAGGAACCGTCTTTGAAGCGTGCCTAGAAGAAGATCCTAGTGGGATTTTAAATCAACTTGAACGACTGATTCGACGGTATTTGCAAGGATGCCAACCGTAAAGAAAAACCTGAAAAGTTTTAGTGCTTTTCAGGTTTTTTGATTTTGGCTCCAACTTTGTTCCATTGTTTTTAGAATTTCCTCCATCGTATTGGCAATTTGGTAAACATGAGGTAGTTTTTTGAATTCTTCTCCTTGATGGGCTGAATCGATGAGTCGAATATCTTGAATCCCAATCGCTTGAGCAGCTTGGATGCCTGAAAGCGAATCCTCTAAGATTGTGGTTTGTTCAGGTGAAGTGTTTAAAATCGTACACGCTTTTTGTAACATCTCTTTTTTACTTGGATAGCTACCATCGTCATAACAAATAGTAGAGGGATCGATCCATTGATCGAGGTGAAAACTCTTAACAAAAAAATCAATATTTTCTTTAATGGAAGCTGAAGCAATCGTAAAAGGAATGTTTTTTTCTTTGAGCGTTTCAAAGAGCTCATGAGCGCCTTGAATTAAATGGAAATTGGCTTGATCTTCTTGGCATAAGCGGCGATAAATTTCCTCTTTGTATAAAGAATACTTGGCTTCTAGAGTGGGATCTTCTTTTCCCCCATTTAAATAACGAACAATCATATGATTAGGCCGCCCATTGCAGTAACGATAGAGTTCTTCTTCACTTAATGGTTGGCCTCGTAAAGCTTGGGAAACTTCTCCCCACGCTTGGACATGTTTATCGTTGTCTAAAAAAAGAGTTCCATTGAAATCAAAGATAACGGCTTTGACTTCAGGCAAGGGAGTGCGTATCCATTCCATAAATTTATTCCTTTCTTTTTTTTTACAATGCCACATAAACAAGGGGCGTGATTAAAAAAAGCTCTACCTCAATGAGGTAGAGCCAAAAAGTGAAGAGGTTATTCAGCAGGAACAGCGAAGGCGCCAAATTCTTCTACGATGAAGTTTTTAATGTCATCGGATTTTAAAACTTCAACAAGTACTTGAATGTTTTCATTGTCTTTGTTGCTTTCTTTAACAGCAATTACGTTTTGATAGGTTTTTGCCGCTTCGGAATCCGCTGCTTCGGTTACAAGCAAGTATTGGGTCACGTTAGAAGTTAAAGCGTAGTTTCCATTGAGGACTCCAAAATCCACATCAGGAAGTTTTGAAGCCACTTGGTCTGCGGCAATTTCCACGATATCCAAGTTTTTAGGATTTTCTGCAATATCTTGGACTGTGGCACTGTTAAGATCAACATCATCTTTTAACGTAATCCAGCCTTGATCTTGTAAAAGATATAAGGCACGTGCTTCATTGGTAGCGTCATTTGGAATGACGATTTGGGCACCATCAGGAATATCCTCGACTGAGGTATATTTTTCGGAATAAATACCAAGGGGTTCATAATGAATGGCTCCCGCGGAAACCAAATAGCCTTCAACGCCTTCTGTGTAGCCATTGTCTTCGTTATAGCCTGTTAAATAAGGTTGGTGTTGGAAATAGTTGGCATCCAAAGAGCCATCGGATGTCGAAGGGTTAATGTTTGGATAATCAGAAAATTCAATAATTTCTAATGTATAGCCTTTGTCAGCCAATAAGGATTTGGCTTCTTCTAAAATCACCCCATGAGGGCTTGTGGTGGCGCCAACGCGAATCGTGGTGCTTTGAGAGGTACTCGTTGAAGCACTCGCAGTAGAAGAAGAATCGCTATTGGAGGAGCATCCAAATAAGCCAAGGCTTAATGCGGCAATGGCAGCAAGTTTTGTAAAATGTTTCATAAATAATCCTTTCTTATCTTTTCTCTTTTCTTTATCTTTGCAAAAAGCGAACTTTTTGTAAAAACCAAACGTCTAATGCGTAGTTTTCGCGACCAGCCAATCGCCAAAGGCTTGAATCAGCGAAATGATAATCAACAATAAGATCAAAACGACAATGGTGATGTCTTCCATCTGGCGTTGCCAACCAAAGCGAATGGCTAAATCGCCTAAGCCACCCGCACCAACGGTGCCTACGATCGCAATTTGCCCAATTACTGCAATGAGGGTAATGGTCATTCCTCGAATCATGCCAGGAATATTTTGTTTGAGATAAACATTCCAAATGATTTGCCAAGGACTCATACCCATAGCAATGCTGGCTTCGACAATTCCTTCGGGAATTTCTTCCATAGCCGATTCCATTTGACGAGCCACGAAAGGAACGGTGCCTACAATCAAGGGAACCAAAGCGGATTTAAGACCAATGGTGGTATGGAAAATCAAACGTGTAAGTCCCACCAAAAGAGGAATTAAAATGACAAAAGGAATTGCACGAAAGAGATTGACGATTTTATCTAAGATCCAAAAAATCCAACGATTTGGACAAATGCCGCCTGGTTTCGTAATCACAATGATCACGGCAATCGGCAGGCCAATAATCAAGGAAACAACTCCAGTAATGGCAAGCATCACTAAGGTGTCAAGAATCGCTTGGGGAAACAAGTTGAGATACTTCATGACATTAGGAATCCAATTAGTCAATATGTCCACGTTTAAGCACCTCCACTTCTACGCCATCCTTTTTTAAAAAGGAAATGGCTTGTTGGATTTGATCATCCGTTCCGGTAAAGATGGTGGTAATGCTTCCAATCGGAGTATCTTGTAAAATCTCTACATTGCCAAAAACGATGGAACAATCCACGTTGTAATCCCGAGAAATTTTAGAAATTAAGGCTTCGGTCGTATTGGTTTGATCGTATTGCAAGCGCACGAGTTGCTGATTGGGATTCAAACGCGTTAAAGGATGTTTTTGCTTAATGAGTTCATCGATTTTATTGGCATTACTTGCTGTGGAAATGAAGTCACGCGTCATTTCCTGAACGGGATGGACAAAGATGGGAATGATATCGCCTTTTTCCACCACACGCCCATTTTCCATAACCGCTACCCGATCACAGATTTCTTTGACAACAAACATCTCATGGGTAATGACCACTACTGTAATTCCCCGTTCTTTATTAATACGGCGAATCAATTTTAAAATGGTTTGCGTCGTCGCAGGATCCAAAGCGGAAGTCGCTTCATCACACAGCAACACCTTTGGATCGTTGCTTAACGCGCGAGCAATGGCGACCCGTTGTTTTTGCCCTCCAGAAAGTTGGCTTGGATAGGAATCCTTTCGTTCCACTAAATCGATTAATTCCAACAACTCCATAACCTTTTGATCAATTTCCGCTTTCGGTGTGCCTTGCATCTTTAAAGGCAAAGCAATATTTTCATAAATTGTTAAAGCAGGAAGTAAATTAAAGTGTTGAAAGATCATGCCAATTTTTTGTCGCGCCTGTCGTAAGGCTGCTGGAGAAGCCTCCATTAGGTTTTCTCCATCAAAAATGACTTTTCCTTCATCTGGTCTTTCCAGTAAATTAATGCAGCGAACCAAAGTGGATTTTCCAGCCCCTGAAAAGCCGATGATGCCATAGATCATGCCCTGACGTACATGAATGGAAACATCCTTTACCGCTTGGACTTCGCCATCTTTGGTTTGAAATGTTTTGGTGACATGCTCAAGTCGAATCAAAGCCTTCCCCCCTTTTCCCAAAATAAAAAGCCTTCACCCTTACAAAGAAATGTCTTTGCCTTTAGGGCGAAAGCTGACGTTTTCGCGGTACCACCTAAATTCGCATTCCTGTCACCAAGAATGCCTTATCAAGTGCATTCACACTTTAGCACTGTAACGGGTGCTCCCGTCAAAATCTTTCTATTGCTGTTGATCGATTTTGCGACTCCAAGACCATGTTCACAATTCTTTTAGCGTTTCTTTTCACCAACCAGAAACTCTCTATAGCGGCCAGAATTGTTACTCTTCTTTTCGTTGTCCATTTTAAGGGGAAGACTGTTGTAGTCATCTTAGCACGAATTGAAAAAAGTGGGATTTATGAATTTTCAATTTCTTTCAAAAAGGAACCATTTTTTGAGTACAATATTTTCAAAAATTATAGAAAAAACATCTTATTTGAAATGAAATTTCATTCCTATTAGACTTTTTTAAATCCTTTAGTTATTCGTTTTAAAGTTTCCAATCTTAAAAAAAAAGATCTCTTTTTCAGAAAAAACATAAAAAATAGCTTAAAACAATATATTTTTGATGGTTAAACTTTCAAAATCATTCATTTTTAATGAATCCGCTCAGAAGAAAAAAAAGAAGAACTTAAGGATCCTTCTTTCCTAAAAAATTGTTCAAGAGAAGACGCGACAAGGAAGAAAAAGACCTTCTAAGGAACAGTTAATTATAAATATGGAATTTTACGGCTGAGCAATTATGAGCCTGCAACTGATTGGCTTGTGCGACAAAATCATGAAGAACTTCGGTAAAGCCAAAGGACGATTCGGTTTCATGAACATTTTTTTTCAAAGCAGCTTGTTTAAACAAATCATGTTGTTCATGCCGAATTTGTTCAAATTCCTTATGCGTTTCCTTTAATAAATGAGCTGCCCGATCATAATCTCCATTTTTAGTAAATTTCAACGTTTTCATCATTTTGTTACGAATTTGGCGATTGGAGCTATTTAAATTAAAAAGTTTGATTCTTTCTTGTTCTCTAGTCATAGTCTTTTTTCTACCTTTCTTTACACTTGTTCATAAATTGTGATCAATTTTTAGACAGAAGAAGCTGTTTTTTGAGAGCCTTCTCTTTTGACATTCAAAGTGTAACAAATGGATTCTTAGACAGAAAAGGCAAATACACAC
>CAYMGC010000090.1:0-6316 GCA_964389885.1 uncultured Erysipelotrichaceae bacterium
GTAATGGGTTTTTCAATGGTTTGTAGCCAAGCTTCCATTTCATCCACCACTGGTTTCATATCCCAAGCGGTCCGTCCACAACTAGGACAAGCAATTAAATTGGGAACATCCTTTTTTAATCCACAATCTTTTAAAAGCTCCTTCACGATAGGAAGCTCAAGGCTCGCATCGCCATTGACGGAAATACGAATCGTATTGCCAATTCCTTCCAACAAAAGAGGCCCTAAAGCCAAGGTCGATTTCACCGCGGAAGTCATAACGGTTCCCGCTTCGGTGACCCCAAGATGCAAGGGATAGGGAAAGACTTCGGCGGCTTGGCGATACACCTCTAAGCACAAAATGGGATCGCTTGATTTAAAGGAAAGAACAATGTCATAAAATTCCAAATCTTCTAAAATTTTGACATGGCGCATCGCCGATTCAATCATGCCTTGCGCGGTCGGTTTCCCATACTTTTCATGAATGTCTTTTTCGAGTGATCCTGAGTTGATTCCAATGCGAATAGGAATGCCTTTTTCCTTGCAAGCTTTCACCACCGCTTCCACATTTTTGCGGGGTCCAATGTTTCCTGGATTTAACCGAATTTTATCCGCTCCCGCTTCAATGGCAGCGAGCGCTAATTTATAGTCAAAGTGAATGTCAGCCACTAAGGGAATATGAATGTGTTGTTTAATGGTAGAAATGGCTTTGGCATCGTCTTGATCCATCACCGAAACGCGAATGAGTTCACAACCTTGTTTTTCAAGCTGTAAGATTTGGTCAATGACCTCTTTGGTGTTGGCCGTGCGAATAGAGCACATGGATTGAATGACGACATGATCGTTGCCGCCAATTTGGACCGAGCCTGCGTAAACAGGACGGGTTTGTTTTCGATTCATTAGATTTTCCTCATTTCTTTCGTTTTTCCTCTTTTAATGTCAGTTTAGACTTTTTTGGCATCTTATTTTTTCTTTTTAGAAAGGAGCTTTCATGAGCGAACAAAAATTCGAACTCGTCTCTCCGTATAGTCCTTCAGGGGATCAACCGGAAGCCATTGCCCAACTTGTCCAAGGGATTCAAGAGGGTAAAAAACATCAAGTCTTGCTTGGGGCGACGGGAACAGGAAAAACCTATACCATCTCCAACGTCATTGCCCAAGTCAATAAGCCTGTTTTGGTCTTTGCGCATAATAAAACGCTAGCTAGCCAGTTGTATTCCGAATTAAAGGAATTTTTCCCCCACAATCGGGTGGAATATTTTGTGTCGTATTTTGACTTTTATCAACCAGAAGCCTATTTACCCAAAACGGATACCTACATTGATAAAAACACCAAAACCAATCAGGAACTCGATATGTTGCGCATGGCCGCTATCAACTCCGTGTTGCATCGACCCGATACCATTATTGTGGCCTCTGTGGCCTGTATTTATGGGGCTTCCAATCCCGAACAATACAAAGACATGATTGATACCATTCGAGTAGGGGAAGTAATCGATCGTGAAGACTTATTAAAGCGACTCGTGGCCCAACAATACAAACGCAACGACATCGAACAAGCCCCTGGAACGTTTCGCGTTCGGGGGGATGTTATTGACATCGTGCCAGGCTATTCTAAAAACTTTCTCATTCGCATTGAACTCTTTGGCGATGAAATTGAGCGCATTTGCGAAATCGATCCTCTAACGGGAAAACTCATTCAAGCCTATACTCTTTATAACTTGTATCCCGCTACGGGATATGCCACGAGCATGGATATCATCCATCGCGCGGCCGATGCCATTGAAGCCGAACTCGCCCAGCGCGTAGACTACTTTGAAGAAAACGATATGCCTTTAGAAAAAGAACGCATTTCGCAACGGTGTACCTACGATATAGAATCTTTGCGCCAATTTGGCGTGTGTCCTGGCATTGAAAACTATTCCCGTCACATCGATGGCCGCAAAGAGGGGGAAACGCCCTATACGCTTTTTGATTATTTTCCCAAAGACTTTTTACTCGTCGTGGATGAATCCCACGTCTCCTTACCCCAAATTCGGGGGATGTACAACGGGGATCACGCCCGCAAACAAACTCTTGTGGACTATGGTTTCCGATTGCCTTCGGCTTTAGACAACCGGCCTTTACGCTTTGATGAGTTTGAACAAAAAGCTCCTCAAACCATTTACGTCTCCGCTACACCGGGCGATTATGAGCTTGAGCAAACGCAAGGAGAAATCATCCAACAAATCATTCGTCCTACCGGCTTGCTTGATCCAGAAGTCGAAGTTCGTCCAACGATGGGCCAAATCGATGATTTGGTCGATGAAATCAAAGCGCGCGTCCAACGCAATGAGCGCACTTTGGTCACCACGTTAACAGTGCGGATGGCCGAGGATTTAACCGAATATTTTAAAAACCAAGGCTTAAAAGTCGCGTGGTTGCATCATGAAGTCAAAACCATCGAACGCACAGAAATCATTCAAGATTTGCGCAAAGGAAAATACGATGTGTTAGTGGGCATCAACTTGTTGCGTGAAGGCTTGGACATTCCCGAAGTGTCTTTGATCGCCATACTCGATGCGGACAAAGAAGGCTTTTTGCGCTCCAAACGTTCGCTTGTTCAAATCATCGGTCGTGCGGCCCGCAATGCACAAGGCAAAGTCATTTTATATGGCGATTCCATTACGGATTCCATGCGCTATGCGATTGACGAAACGGCTCGTCGTCGAGCTATTCAAATGGATTACAACACCAAACACGGCATTGTGCCCAAAACCATCATCAAGCCCATTCGTGAAGTGGTGCATTCCAAAGAAACAAAAGATATGACGGCCCATTACTTGCGTAAGCGTCAAAAGCTGTCCAAAAAAGACAAGGCCAAATACATTGCGCAACTTGAAAGCGAAATGCGTCAAGCTGCTGCCGAACTCGATTTTGAACGCGCAGCTCAATTGCGGGATATGATGCTTGAACTCAAAGAGTCCTAAGAAAAAAGCCTGTTCCTTAGCGGTCCAGGCATTTTTTTATCCAAACCAAGCCACACAAAGGATGGCTAAAATTCCGACTACAATCCAGAAAATCCACTTTCCGTATTGATTGTTTTTATTGTCCATACACGTTCCTTTCTTGGCTTAGTGGGGCCAAAGGATTTATTTTTTTAATCCTTCTACATTGTCTTGAGTCCATTGAATGGGGGTAAGACCATTGGCTTCTAAAAAGCTATTGGCTTGTTTAAAGTGGTTGCATCCAAAAAAACCTTTGCGTGCGGATAAAGGAGAAGGATGCGCACTTTGAAGGACTAAATGATTGGGATTGTTTAAAAAACGAGCCGCTTGGCGCGCGTTGTAGCCCCATAAAATAAAGACAATGGGCTGATCGAGATCATTGAGAGCGCGCAAAATATCATCCGTAAACTCCGTCCAACCAATTTTAGCATGGGAGTTGGGTTTTCCCTGTTCGACACTTAGGGCCGTATTGAGTAAAAGCACGCCTTGTTTTGCCCAATCTTGTAAATCCCCCGTGCGATAAATGGGTTGATGGTATTCTAATTCCAATTCCTTGTAGATATTTTGCAACGAAGGAGGAATTTTTTGGCTCGCCGGCACCGAAAAGGCCAAGCCTTGGGCTTGATTGGGTCCATGATAGGGATCCTGTCCTAAAATGACCACCTTAACTTGATCCATTGGTGTCAGTTCCAAGGCTTTAAATAAATCTTCTTTTGGCGGATAAATTGTTTTGGTTTGATAGGCCGTATCCAAAAAATTACGAATCGGCCCTAAAACGCCTTTTTGAAACTCTTGTTCCCTGCTCAAAAGGACGCTCCTTTTGATTCGTTTACCAAACGTTTTGTTTCCATGGATGCGCAAAATCCACAGAGAAAAGATGTGCTCTTTTCTTCTTGCACTTTCATGCAAGCACAGACTATCTCTTCACCTTCGCCATGACGCGTTAAGGGCTGCCCACTTCGAAACCGCTTGGTTTCTACTTCCCTTCGGAATAGTCGTTGAACCTTCTTTTTTCAAAGCTTGGCTGCTGATTGCCCATTGCAAAAGTGTTTAGGATTGAACCATGCACCATCTTGTTGCTTGTTTCTGCTTTCGCCACGCTCTGGTGCAACAAGCTTTAGGGGGTTCCAGCAATTCGAGCAGTTGGAAAAATGTTTTCCTCTTCGCAAATTTCTCTACGCAGAGACTTTTAAGACTTCATTGGCGTTTTCTCAAAAATCAAAGTTGTCCAATTCATGGTTATCGCGGATTGGATACGCATGGGAGGAAAATCCGCTCCTTTCTTTAGAGTATCCATTAGCCTAGAGCTAATTTCCTCCAAATTTCTGGTTAAACTCATCCTTTTAATGGATAAAACAATTGGCAAAAAACAAAGTCTTTTCCCCTAAACAAAACCTTAAAAACCTATGAGACTTTAAGATGAGGTATGATGAGGCCATGTCGAAAACCCCTGAAGAAAAAATTGCCCAAATGGAAGCCTGTCGTGGCTTTAATCATTCTCAAGACCAACTCAAAAATTGGTTTCAGACCGATTTTTTAGCCCCCTTTCCTCAGCGCGCTATTCATGTAGCGGGAACCAATGGCAAAGGGTCCGTGATTACTTGGCTCGAAACGCTTCTTGCTTTGAAGCATCAAAGCACGCTTTCGTTTACCTCTCCTCACTTGATCAGCCACAATGAGCGATTGCGCTATAATGGCGTACCCATTTCCCTAGACGAGTGGATCGCATTGTATGACCAATGGGCTACTCTTTTTGAAACGCGAAACATGACGATGTTTGAAATGGATATGTGGTTAGCCTGTGCCGCCGCATTACAATTTCGCCCCGATTGGGTCTTAATGGAAACTGGACTTGGCGGAAGCAAAGATGCCACCACTATTTTTGATTATCCCTATGGCGTCATCACGCAAATTGGCTTTGATCATATGGCTTATCTTGGCCCGACCAAACAAGACATTGCCCAAGCCAAAGCCGGCATCATTCAAGAGGATATGTTTGTGGTGAGTGCCGAAAAAGATCCGGAATGTTTAGAGATTTTTCGCAAGCGAGCGCAAGAAAAGCATGCGACCTTGATTGAGATTGATTCTTCGTTTGACTTTATGGATTTGTGGCCGGCTCACTTACCAGCCTATCAGAAACAAAACTTTTTGTGCGCCAAAACCATCTTAGAACTCGCAGGCTTTTCTTTTTCAAAAAGCGAACTTCAAAGCGCCCTGGAAACCTTTTTTTGGCCCGCCCGTTTTGAAGTGTTGCGGCAAAATCCACTGTTGGTTTTGGATGGTGCCCACAACATTGATGGCATTCAAGCTCTTGTTCAAAGCATTGCGCAAAGTCATTTTACCTTTGATCAAATCTTCTTTTCGGTTTTGGCCGATAAACAAGCCAACGCGATGATTGAAACGCTTCAAACCATCACGCCAAACATCACCCTTGTTTCCTTTGAATCCTCTCGCTTAGCTGATTTACAAGCGCTTTGTAAAAAATACCAGTTGCCCTGCCTCAATTTAGAAACCTTACACCAAGAACTCGCTCAAACCACCAAGTCGACACTTGTCTGTGGCTCTTTGTACTTTGCGGGTGAAATTTTAAAGATGTATCAAGGTTTACAGCCCCCAAAAGCTTAAAAGTCGCCCATAAGCGACTTTTTTTTAAAATAGATTGGTTTGTTTAAGCAAGCGATCTTTTAATTTGAAAAACAGCCACAAGAACAAACATTCAATTGGAAAACAGATGGCATTTTTCAATAAACGCTCTGACACCGTCACCCAATAGGGCATTTGGTACATGAACATTAAGATGAGTGAGTTCAATAAGATGTTGGCAAACACCGCGACTAAAAACTGGGCACCAATAATTTTGATAACGGTGACGTTTTGATTGTAAAAAAAGAACGAATAAATAAACGCCTTTACAATCAAGATCAACACAAAAGCGGGCATATAGGGCCCATCGGGATGAGCTATAAAGCCAAGAAAATCCACTACAAAGCAAAACAAAACGTTTGGCAAAAATCCATACAACGAACACGAAACGGCTAAAGCCAAAAACGAAAAGGAGATGCGTAAGGTAGGACTTAAATTGATAATTAAACTGTTCAACAACACATAAAGAGCGGCCAATAAGGCCATCCCTGTAATGGTTCGAGTCTTGTTGAGGGGCTTTCCCACCAAAACCGATTCAATCCATTGAAAATCCATGTTTTCCCTCTTCCTAAGATGATGCTTTTTTAGCTTACACGAAAGTCTTTATATTGACATTCTCCATATTCTTTACCAAATAAGCACCTCCACCTCTTTTAAAATGCTAAAAAAATCGGGCTGAAGGGCAAAAAAAAGGACTATAACGAACTGA
>CAYMGC010000091.1:0-6205 GCA_964389885.1 uncultured Erysipelotrichaceae bacterium
GCAACCAGTTCGGTTGCTTTTTTTATGGAAAGAAAATAGTAAGGTTTTGTTTTTTCAAGTTTCTCTTGGTTTCTTTTAAAATGGGAAGAGATCCCAAGGGAATCTAAAAAATGACGTATAATGAAAACGATCTTAGGACAAAGCCAAATCTTGTCTTTCTAAGGAGGAAAACTAATGAAGAAAAATTGGCTACCCGCTTTACTGGTATGTGCTGGATTAGCCTTAGGTGGATGCTCCAATTCAAGTGAGTCGACCACTTCAAAGAGTGAAAGCTCCACTGCATCCACAACTTCCACCACCTCTTCTGAAGGGGTTATGACCTACCAAGAATACATGGATGCGGATGTAGATTCAGCAGTGGTTTTAGAAGTTTATGTTCAAGATGTTCAATCTTGGTATGACAACAAAGCCACGATTTATGCAGCCGATCCAGATGGCGGATATTTTATTTACAATGCCAACGTTTCCCAAGATGTCTACAACGAACTCACTCCTGGAACCAAAATTAAAGTATCTGGCTACAAAACAGAGTGGGAAGGGGAAGTTGAAGTCGCTGAAGGCGCTGATCTTGAAGTCATTGGTGGCGAAACCTATGTAAAACCTGCTGTGGATGTGACCGAATATCTGGGAAATAATGATGAACTCATTAAATACCAAAACCAAAAAGTTCTCTTTAAAGATATGACTGTAGCTTTAGGCGATGGAACCACAGAAGTTTATCTTTATAACTGGGATGGATCTGGTCAAGAAGGTGATGACTTGTACTTTACCGTTTCCAAAAACGACGTTCCTTATACTTTTACTGTTGAATCTTCCTTATCCGATCCCGATAGCGAAGTTTACCAAACAGTTAAAAATCTTGAAGTTGGTCAAACGGTGGATTTAGAAGGCTATCTCTATTGGTACCAAGGACCTAATCCACACATTACTTCAGTTACTGTTGTAGAATAGTTTATATTTTCTATGCTTTTATATGGAGAGCCATCCTAGGATGGTTCTTTTTTGCTTTATCTAAGGAAAAATATGCTTAATTCCAAATATGTACTCTAGAATCTCAAATATTCGTGATCTTTTTATCTTTGACTGGAACCAAAAGCTCTCTAAAAAAATGTTACTTCTTTATGAGAAAAACCGTTTTTTATTTTCATAAGTACCAGAACATTATTTTTCTTGGCTGAGGAAAGAAATTAAAGTATGATTTGTATAACAAATTATACAGGAGAAATGCTATGAAAACACCGAAAGGAAAATACGCTTGGACGGCCACTGTAGGAGAAAAAGGGCAAATCGTTATTCCAAAACAGGCACGTGATTTATTTGGAATTCAACCTGGCGATACATTACTGATTTTAGGCGATGAAAACCAAGGTCTTGCGATTCCCAATCAGGCAGCGGTTTCCGATTTGTTTGAAGCCATTTTTAAAGAAAATAAGGATGAGAAGAGAGGATGAAAATCGCTTGGTTTTGCATTCCGGCTCATGGCCACACCAATCCTACTTTGGAAGTAGTAAAAGAACTCAGTCAGGCGGGGCATCAAGTTTTTTATTTTTCTTTTGAGCCATTTCGAGAAAAAATTGAGCAAGCTGGTGCGAAGTTTATTGGATGTGATGGTTACCATTTTGAATTAGAAGATAAAGAGAATGCGGATCGAGTTGGAAAAGATAAGGTATTTGCTACCAAACTTCTTGTTTCTTCAACTCTAGCTTTGGATGAAATGACGACTCAAAATATTGAGAAAATCAAACCAGATCTAATCGTTTCGGATTCGGTCGCTTTTTGGGGAAAACTTGTAGCTAAGAAACACAATATTCCTTATGTATCCTCGACTACCACATTTGCATTTAATCGCTATTCCTCTAAATACCTTAAAGAAAGTAAATGGGATATTCTTAAAATGCTTTTTTCTTGGCCAAGGATTAATAAACAGATCAAGCGATTACGTAAAAAGGGCTATCCTGTTAAAGGATTGCTCGATATCGTACAAAACGATAATGAGACCAATACGATTGTATATACCTCAAAGGAATTTCAACCATGTGCTCAAACGTTTTCCGATCGCTATCATTTCATTGGTCCTTCCATTCGTCCCATTCAAACTCCCATGATTAAAACAGCCAAGAAAACGGTCTATATTTCAATGGGAACGGTAAACCAAAATCGCGATTTTTACCGAAATTGTATACAAGCCTTAGGAAAAACCAATTGGCAAGTCATTCTTTCTATGGGAACTAATTTAGAATGTTTTGAAAATGTGCCTAAAAACATTCAAATTTACCAATCCGTAGATCAAATGGCTGTCTTATCCATAGCTGATGCTTTTATTACTCATTGTGGGATGAACTCTGTTTGTGAAGGATTATTTTTTCAAGTTCCCCTTGTCTTATTTCCACAAACTCCAGAGCAAGGAGCCGTGGCAAAACGAACCCAAGAATTAGGGGCTGGAATTTTGTTAAAGTCTACTTCACCAGAAGACATCTTAATTGCTGTGAAGACGGTATTAGAAGAGACTCAATATAAAGCAAATGCTAAAAAAATTTCTCAGAGCTTTCAAGCTTGTGGAGGTCCTTTAGAGGCCCGTACTTTTTTAGAAGAAACTATAAAGGAAACCAACTAGAAAAGCACTTTACTTAAACCAAGTAGAGTGTTTTTCTTTTTTGTATTAACAGACAATTTAAAGAAAATAAAAAATATCTTATGATATGTATCATAAGATATTTTAAGGACAGAAAGTTATGGCACCAAAATCTAGAATAACCAAAGATACTCTTTTGAAACATGCCTTTCAAATTGCCCAGAATCAAGGTCTTTCAGCCGTCACTTCTCGTAGTGTGGCTAAATCGGCTGGATGTTCCATTCAACCTGTATTTAGTCATTTTCCAACGATGGAAAAACTACGCCAAGAGACTTTTGAATATGCTAGTCGTCAATTTAGCCAAGAAATCTTGGTATTTGAAAATGAGCCTAATTTTTTAGAAAAAGTAGTGGCTTGGACTATTGACTTAGCCCGAAATCGGCCCCATTTATACCGCTTGCTTTATCTTTCTGGAGAATTTCAAGGAAATACGTTTTTAGAAGCCATGTTAAACTACGAAACCAATCAAAAAATGATCTTGACCATGACTAAGCAATACAACCTAGATCAAGAACAATGCCAAGATATTTTGATGCGTAGTTGCTTATTTTTACTTGGTCTAGGAATCATGATTTGTGAAAACCATTTTGATTATACCGATGAGCAAATTTCTCAAATGATGAAACAAACCGTTGCTGATATGGTGCAAGGAGCTAAAGGAAAAAAATTATGAAATCACTTGGATTATTAAAAGTTTTAGCCCTCACTCACCAAGCCGATAAAATGGATACTGAAAAACGCGTAGCTTTACAACAACGACGTTTACAAGAGCTGATTGCCTATGTCAAAAAAAATAGTCCTTATTTTGCCCAGCTTTACCAAAATATTGACGAGAAGAGTCCTTTATCGGCCTATCCAACGACTAATAAAATAGAAATGGCTAAACATTTTGATGAATGGTTTACCGATCGATCCATTACCAAAGAAGTCGTAGAGGAGTTTATGATGGATCTTTCCAATGTAGGAAAAAAATTAAATGGAAAATATCTCGTCTATACGACTTCTGGCTCTACAGGAACGCCTTGTATTGTCTTGTATGATGAAACCACTATTCATGTTTCTTCAGCGATTGGAATGTTGCGTAGCTTTGCCCAAAAGGAAGATATGAAGGCCTTTTTAAAATCAGGAGGAAAAACACTAGCTCTTTTTGCCGATAATGGTTTTTATCTTGGAACTGGCTCTATCAAATACCAACTTCATAAAATGCCTTGGAAAAAAAAGAAGATGAAAACCTTTGATGTACGAAATCCCATTTCTCAAATTGTATCTATGTTGAATGCCTATCAACCTTCAATGATTGGCTGTTATCCAAGTACTATGGAATTGCTGGCTTACGAACAAGAAAGGGGAAATCTACACATTTACCCTTCGATCATTATGACTGGAGGTGAAGCATTAAATGAGGAGATTCGGGCGCATCTTTCACAAGTCTTCAATTGCTCAGTGCAAACCAACTATTCGTGTACGGAAGGCGGAATTGTAGCTTGCGAATGTGTAGAAAGGCATTTTCACCTCAACGATGATTGGATCATTTTAGAACCAGTGGATGAAAACAATGCTCCAGTTCCTTTTGGGACCCAATCCGCCAAAGTTTTACTGACCAATTTAGCTAATAAAGTATGCCCTATTATTCGTTTTGAAATTACGGATCGCATAATTTTATATAATGAACCTTGTTCCTGTGGAAATTCCAAGCCTTGGCTTACTTTAGAGGGAAGAACCGATGATACATTGGTTTTTAAAAATGGAGTTCAAATTGCTCCTTTGGCTTTGTATGCCATATTAAAAGAAATAGCAGGTATAGAGCGTTTTCAGCTCATTCAACACAAAAATGATGATTTGGAATTGCGACTTCTCGCCCAAAAACAAGAAGATTGCTTTTTAAAAGCTAAACAGGCCCTCGAAATCTATTTTCAACAAAATGGCCTTACTCCAAATATTTATCTATCCAAGATGTCTCCTTCAACTCATCCCATCAGCGGAAAATACCAACATATTCTTTCTTATAAGTAAGAAAAGTGATCCACAAAAAAAGCCGACTTCTTGAGTAAGAAGTCGGTTCACTTAAGAAAATAACTTTAGATTTTGACCTTTTGGCATTTTAAAGCAGAAGACGATTCCAGCTCCAAGGATAAGACAAAGTCCTAATCCTGCAAAAGCCATTTCATATCCCGCCCAATCAATGGCTAAGCCCATAATTGAGTTAAACAACATACTCACTAGATTCTTAACCGCAGCTACGAGCGCTAAACCACTAAGAACTTGAGGCGCTGCTAATAAAGAGGTCACAATTTTCAAGTTCAACATGATAAAAATCATTCCACTTGGATGTTTGGTTAACATCACCACAGGCAATTGAATGGAATCAAGGGAAGGGATAAAACAACAAAGAACCAACACTAAAGCCATGGCAAACGAAATATAGGTCAGTGATTTGGAGGTCATTTGATCCATAAATTTGCCAGAAAAGATGATTAATGGCAATTCTACTAAAACTGCAATGGATAAAAGTGTACCTACCACAGTCATGTCCATACCTTGATCGGTTAAAAGCGAAGGCATAAACGTATTAATTGCAGAGGTAACACCATAAAAAATTCCAGCAATTAAGAGATAAGTCATAAACTTCTGATTTTTCAGTAAACTTTTAAATCCAACCTCTTCTTTTTTTTCCTCCATGAATGCAGAAGAGGTTTTTTGCTCTTCATAGGGCTGAATTAACATTCCACCTGCCATACATAAGATCACAAAGAAAAGAAAGGCAACAAAAATAGCCCAAGGAGCTACCAAATCATGAAGCCAAGCAGCAAGTTGGGTCCCCATAGCATATCCTACAGTGCCCCACATTCGAATTTTGCCATATGAAAAAGGAGAAGAAGTACAAATTTTCTCCATGACCGGATTGATTCCATTAATCAAGGTCATTACAAAGCTATAAGCTAAAGTAATAGCAATAAAATTTTTCGAAAACAAAAATAAGATTCCACCAATAAGCGTAGCGGTCATACAAAAAAGCGTACTCTTTTTTAATCCAATCTTTTTAGCAAGCGAACCAATGGAAGGTTGAAAAAGCATACTCGTTAAAAACGATACCGATACCACGAATGAAGCTTGAGCGGCAGAAAAACCTTGGCCCATTAAATACACTGAAATAAGTGATGAAAACAAAGACCAAGATAAATAATAGAAAAGGTACAAAACAAAATAACTGAAATACGAATTTTTTAAGGAATTAAGCTTTGAACCAGAAGTTGACCCCACTAGACAAGACATTTCTTTTTTCATAAATATTCAATATTCCTCTATCTTTTATCTTTTCTCGCACTAAGCCGTCTTTAAAATTATTTTTGTTTTCACCAATAGAAATTGGCTCAGGCTGTATGATGCGATTTGAAAATATTAGAGAAATTTATAGCATATTTCAATCATTTTTTAATAAAATCTTATTAAAATCAGTCATATTTATTGACAGGTTTTTATAAAAATAAAAGCGAGTTCAATTAAGCGCTTTCGGTATCATAAATATTTCCATAATTTTAGATAGAAAACCAACAAAAGGAAATAAAGAATAAT
>CAYMGC010000092.1:0-6178 GCA_964389885.1 uncultured Erysipelotrichaceae bacterium
ACATCCATTCATAGGTCATTGCCGATACGTGGCGCATGATGTTTTGGGCATTGGAAGTACTTTGTAAATTCGTCGATAAAAAACTGATGACATAACTTCCCTTAGGGGTCCACACAATGACCGTATCGTTTTCTGTATCGCTTAACCATCCTGGCTTGTTTCCCGCTGCCACATCGCTTGGTAATCCGCGGCGTAAGCGACCAGCAATGGATTGATGTTGGATCAAGTCCTTCATCGCCTCACTGTTTTTGAGCTTGCCTTTGTCGATATCTTCAAGAATCTTGCTGCAATCCTTAACGCTTGTATAGTTCTCATAAGGGACTCCTTCCATACGCGTTTGGGTGTACCCATGTTTTTGATTCCAAGCATCGAGTACTTCAATTCCCTTGGCATAATCTCCTTGACCAAGAACCGTGACTAAATAGGTCCAAGCTTCATTGGAACTCACCGAAATCATCGAATACAAATTGGAATCAATCGTCGCTTTTCCAGCGTATTGACAGGCGGCATCGTAATTTTCATAAATAGCGCCCATTACAAAGAGCTTCATGACGCTAGCGGATTGTTGCGATTGGTTGTTCCAAAAAGCGCTTTGCGAAGAATTTACAATTCGTAAACCAAAAGAATACTCTTCAGTGGCATATTGATGAGCTTGAATATAATCCACGACTTGATCCAAAAGACCTTGCAAGTCTAAAGACATCGCTCCCGTTTTTTCATCAAAATGGTAAATATGGCCATCAAGCATTTGCGTTCCAGTAGCGCGTAGGCCGTTTTCATCGAAGTAGCAAGTCTTGGATCCATAGCGCACCCATTGATCACGCAGGTGTTGCCCTGAGGTTTTATGAAAGAAATGAACGCCATCCTCTAATGTGGTTTCTCCTTTAGCCATACGGCCATCTTCTTGGAAATACACTTCCATTAAACGATTGGGATCCTGTGAGGATTCTACATTTTCTTCTTTTTCTTTTAAAACACTCGCAATCCAAATGGTTTGCTCTTCTAGATCACTTTTTATTTCTAGGTCAGGAGCAATGCTTTCTTCTAAAGACGGATTCTCTTTTGCTATTCCCTCTTCATCGCTCATGATCAAAAGTTCTCCTTCGGCCCAAGTCCAAAGAGTGGACTGCTCGTCGTTTTCGTAATAGTCGACTTCTTTCCAAGCGATTTCGGGCATAGTTGGAACTTCATATTGCGTTTGAACAAATTTCAATTGGGCGCTTTGAGGGGCAATATCCAACTCATTAAGAGGCAATTGAATCCAGCCCGTATACATCGCATTGTTTTGGGTAGGATCAAAATAATACGTTCCTGTTCGTAAGCGTAAAATGCCCGATACAGGTTGATCGTAAGTGTCATAGGCTTTTATAATCCCGTTTTCTTCTACAAAAGAATACGGCTCCAATACGCGAAACGCTTTCCCTTCCGATTTCCATCCTGCTTTTAATAAAGCATCCATTTCTTCCTCATCACTGGTGTAATGATGAATTCCGGTATGTGGATTGACTAAACGATAGACAGCTATTCCGTTGGTATTGGTGGTGGAATAAAAAGCAATTCCTTCATTATCCCAACCCGCTTGTTCTAGGCTGGCCGCTTCTTTTTCATTGGCGGTATACAAATGTTCCTTGGATTTGCGGTTATAAAAGCGATAAACTGGCGGTTCACTTTCCATAGCGGATCCAAAACAAATTCCTTCATCCGTCCATCCCGAAGCGGCGAGGGTTTTGCGTTCCACTTCATCGGTAGAAAAGAGATGTTTAGAGGTTTGGGGATTATAGAGTGAGTAAACGGGAGTACATTGACTGCTTTGATCATCGGCGCTTTCCATGACTTCAAACAAACGGGTGTTTGAATTGGCCGTAGTCGTTGATAAAGACCAATATGGATCCGTTGCGATCGCTAAAACGAGGACCGTGGGAATTCCTAGGAGTTTTATCCATTGATGAGCGCGTTTAGACATAAAATTTTGGGTGAACGCTCTAAACCGTTTTTGTAAGGCTCACCCTCCCTCCCTTCTAAGGCATAGTTAGCAGAAATAAAGAAAAGAAAGGCCGTAAAAACGGTTTCTTTTCTGAAAGAAAAAAGAATATAAAGTGAAAAAACTCTATATTGTTTCGTCTGAATCTTTCAAAAGGTTATCAAACTCAAAGCCGAAAAGAAACCAAATTCAAAGTCTTTTTCCGCTTTTGAAAGGGCTTGCGAAATGAATGTTTTAGGTGGTGAAGCCATAAAAAAGATCCATGCTTAAGAAGGCTAGAGCTTCTTTTTCATGGATCGAAAGAAAACGAAAGAAATTATTAAGATTTTAAAGGCCTAGACAAGAAAGCGCTCTTAAATGGTCCATTTTTCTCTTTTTTTATTTCATATCGACTAAGAAGGCTTTATTAGCTTGAAGGGCTTCATAAATGTCGGCTTTGGAACTGAGTTCGTGGGGAGAATGCATGTTCATTAAAGCCACTCCACAATCAATCACTTGCATTCCATAATTCGCCAAGATATAGGCAATGGTTCCCCCACCACCTTGATCGACTTTTCCGAGTTCTCCAGTTTGCCAAATGACTTGATGAGAATCCAATAAAGCCCGCAATTTAGCTAAATATTCAGCATTTGCATCGTTGCTTCCCGATTTTCCCCCACGTCCTACATATTTGGATAAGCAAACCCCATAGCCAAATTTGGCCATATTGCCATTGGGACTGTTGACTTCGGCAAAGTTTGGATCTTGGGCAGCGGGAACATCGCAAGAGAGCATATAGGAATTGTGCAAAGCGCGTCGTAAATTTAATTCGTTGTATTGCCCAAGGCAATTCATAAGTTCGGCCAATTGATCTTCAAAAAACCGAGATTGCATGCCCGTAGCGCCTACGGAGCCAATTTCCTCTTTGTCCACCAACAGACAAGCTGAGGTGCGTTCAATTTCTTGATCCGAGGTTTCAAGTTGTGCTAAAAGACACGTATAAGCGCATACTTTATCGTCTTGTCCATAGGCTAAGACCATCGAACGATCCAACCCACACGTTTGAGCGGGGCCTTGGGGAACCAGTTCAAGTTCGGCCGAGATAAAGTCTTCTTCATCAATACCATAGCGGTTTTTTAACAAAGCCAAAATATTCGCTTTAACGGGATCTTTTTCCACGCCAGAGGCGGGAATGGAGCCAAAAGTAACGTTAAGATTTTCGCCAGGAATTACTTTAGAAGCGGGTTTCTCCAATTGTTCTTGACTTAAATGGATGAGTAAATCACTGATCACAAACACTTCATCGCCTTCATGATCGCCAATCGCAATATCCATATGGGTTCCATCTTTTAAGCACACCACTCCATACAGGGCCAGAGGAATGGTCACCCATTGGTACTTTTTAATTCCTCCATAGTAATGGGTATCTAAAAGACAGATGCCATCTTGTTCATATAAAGGATGTTGTTTTACATCCAAGCGAGGAGAATCAATGTGGGCGCCTAAGATATTCAAGCCTTGACTTAAAGGGGCACTTCCCACATGGAAAAGCACGACCGCTTTATCCATCATGTTGTAATACACTTTCGCTTGGGGTTTTAAAGGCAATCCTTTTTCCACATAATCGTTAATATTTTCATAGCCAAATCCTTTGGCAAGAGCAATGGCTTCTTTGACAAAGCGACGTTCCGTTTTCGCTTTGGAAATAAATTCCATATATCCATCAGCCACGCTCATGACTTCTTGTACTTGTTCATCATTGTACGTAAGCCATGCGTTTTGGTTTGTACTCATAGATTTTGCTCCTTTAATTGTTCATACAGTCGCCACGATAAGTCTTCGTGGGCTGGATCGGAATTTTGAATAACCAAAGTCCCTTCTTGGTTACTAGCCAACAAATCTTTTTCCTTGAGTAGTGCTTGAAGGTGACGAATCGTCCCTTCGTTGCCATCGATGAGTTGAGCCGTATTTTTTAGAAGAGCTTGGAGTTGTTTTTTAAAAAACAAAAAATGGGTGCAACCAAGGACAATAAATTCCGCCCCTTGGCTTTGCTCAATGTAATTTTTAAGGGTATCGTCGACCAATTGTTTGTCTTGAAGTTGATCGTGTTCGACAAGTTGAACCAGATCAGGACAAGCGACCAAGACAATGTCATGATCGGCATCAAAGCGTTTGCGCAAATGGGAAAACTTTTCTTCCCGTAAGGTTAAATCGGTAGCCCAAACGGCAATTTTGGAAGGCGTTTTTAATTCTGCCGCAGGTTTTAAAGCGGGTTCCATCCCTACAATATCGAAATCAAACACTTTTCTCAGCTCTTTTGCCGCTGCACTCGTAGCCGTATTGCAAGCAATCACCACGGCTTTGACAGGAACTTTCGAAAAAGCCTTTACGATTTCAAAGGAATAGTCTTGGACTTGTTTTTTCGTTTTGGTTCCATACGGATTGCGTGCCGAATCTCCAAAAAAAATGATATTTTCTTCGGGCATTAAACGGCGTAGAGTTTTTACCACGCTCAGTCCTCCAAGGCCTGAATCGAAGACACCAATCGGGGCTTCGTTTTTTTTATTCATAAACAATCACCTGTCGAAATGGTACCGCAATAGACATACTTTTAGCCTACACAGCTTCTAAACTTCTGCTTGATTAAAAGCCCAAATCTTCTTCTTACTCCAATTTTTAAACGTTTTATCCTTTCTTCCTTCTTTTCATCCTTCTTTCCATTCCCCTTCTTTTATGGCTAATATCCCTTATTTTCTTTTCTTCTTGTCTTTTCAAACGCTTAAAAGATGCAAAATGAACCAACTACACCATTTAAGTGACCGAGTGAGCCACCTCAGTTCAAGTCATTCGGGTTTGAAAGGGAGTGTGCTAGATTAAAGGCACAAACAAAATTTAAAGGCAGTGTACCGAAAAAAGCGCTCCCCTCGGCGCAAAGGAAGCGAGTCTATAAGAAAAATTTGGAAAAATTTTTCAAAGGAAGCCTGATCTCACCTGCAATTTGGATGCAAAGCGATCCCCCGTATGGCCGAAATACTCGCCAAAAAATGAACGACTTGTTTCGATCAAGGAAGTATGCTGACCTTTCTAAAAAAAAGATCGGTTCAAACTAGGTTTGGATCGATCTTTTTTTTTAGCGATTTTCCTTTAACTTTAAAAAGAAAAACGATTTTTAATTTGAAGTCGGCCTTTTCTACTCTTTAGAAGCGGTTTCGCTAATCTTCAAAAAGAGCTTTTACCTTTTCAGAACACACAATGATTTCCAAGTTGGAATCCTCTAAAAACATATTTTCTCGCTTTGTTGTCGCCAAAATATCCCAACTTGAAAGATCCAAGGTTTCTAAACTTTTACAGCCCATAAACATTTCAAACATATTATTTACCTTTGAGGTATTCCATTTAGAAAGATTGAGCGTCTTTAAGCTCTTACAACCTTTAAACATTTTTTGCATATCGCTGACATTAGAGGTATCCCATGCCCCTAGATCCAACGTGGCGAGGCTCTTGCAATCCATAAACATCATGGCCATATCCGTGATGTTTGAAGTATTCCAAGTGGCTATCTTTAAGGTTTTTAAGCGTTGGCAACCACTAAACATTCCCCACATATCGTCTACTAACGAAATATCCCAATGCGAAAGATCCAAAGCCTTTAAGTTGCTGCAATGTTCAAACATTAAAGCCATAGCTCGAATGGCCGAAGTATTCCATTGAGAAAGGTCTAATTCCTCTAGGCTTTTACATCCTTTAAACATGCCCCACATATCCATCACACAAGAGGTATTCCAAGTAGAAAGATTTAAGCTTTTTAAGCTAGAACAGTCTTCAAACATTCGCCACATATCCCTGACGTTAGACGTATTCCATGAGGAAATATTGAGCGTTTCCAAGTGAAAACAGCGGGCAAACATCTCTCCCATGTTTGTGACTTGAGAGGTATCCCAGCCCGATAAATCCATAGAGATGACCTTTTCTAAATCCGAAAAAAATCCATAATACGATCCCACGGCGATAAAAGGACTTGTGGATACAATTTGAACAATGTCTTGAGCATACTCAAGCCATGGATTTTTCATTTCTTCTTGGTCTTCTGGTCTTTTTTCATTTTCATTTTTCCCACTGCCAATCGTAAGAGTCCCTTGAGCATCCAAGGTCCAAGGCGCGGTTCCAATTGTTCCAAAATGCAAAATTGTCTCATTCATACTTTTTTCTTTCTTCGTC
>CAYMGC010000093.1:0-6079 GCA_964389885.1 uncultured Erysipelotrichaceae bacterium
TCGCTTTGTTTTTTGTCCTTGTGAAAATTTGCACTATCATAAAGACAGAATTTAAAACAAGCAAACAGAAAGGAAAAGGACTTGCTTGGTATCTTTGCAAGTTTATTTTTTCATTATGATTGAACTTGAACATGTGACTAAGACTTTTGGTCAAAAAGTTGCGGTGGATGATTTAACGTTAACCATTCCTTCGGGATCCATTACTGGCTTTATTGGTCCCAATGGAGCGGGAAAAACCACAACGATTCATATGATGACGGGTGCTTTGCGCCCCACCAAAGGGTCCATTACCCTGAATGGCATCAATATGGCCACCGACCCCGTACAAGCTAAAGAACAATTTGCGCTTGTTCCGGATTCTCCTGATCTCTTTTTACGCTTAACGGGCTTACAATACATCAACTTTATGGCTGACTTGTATGGAATTGATACGCAAACCAGACGCTTGCGTATAGAGTCTTTAGCCAAAGAATTTGAAATGGAAGAGGCGCTCAATAGCCAAATGGAAAGCTATTCTCACGGGATGCGTCAAAAAGCCATTATTATGGGCGCGTTGGTGTGTGATCCTGAGATTTGGATTTTAGATGAGCCCATGACGGGACTGGATCCCTCTTCGAGCTATTTGTTGAAACAAAAAATGCGCGCGCATGCCGATCGTGGACGAACGGTCTTTTTCTCCACTCACGTTTTAGAAGTGGCTGAAAAATTGTGCGACCAAATTATTTTGATTGCTAAAGGAAAAGTTTTGTATCAAGGCACTCTTGAAGCCTTGCAAAGCCAATACCCTGGCTTTTCCTTAGAAGAAATTTTCATTGAGGTGACCCAAAGTGACCACGTCTAAAGACTCGAAAACCGCTTTGCCACCTCTTCCCGAAGAAAATGGCTCTACAAAAGTAAATAAAGAGGCTTTTCAAGAAATCCCGCCAAGCGCTCCCCCGATCGCCGATCCCGAGACGCCAAAACAAAAGCCGAAAAACCGCGCTTGGTTGTTGATTCGTACGATGTTTCAAAACCAGCGGCCTTTAAAGACGGGTAAGGGCTTTGGGAAAAAAACGTTGGGAAAATGGGCTGTTTATCTCCTTGCGCTGCTTTCGTTTTGCCCCTTTCTCTTCTTTTTAGGATTGACCAGCCAAACCTATTTTAATTTAGGGTTTGGTCAAGTATATTTGACGATGTATTTCATTATGCAGTGCCTATTTGCCCTGCTTACGGTTATCTTTGCGTTTCCAACCGTTTTTTACTTCTCTTCCGATAATAAAACTCTCTTGGCTTTGCCGTTTCGGCCCTTTGAAATCGTTTGGGCTAAAACCATTTTGGTTTTAAGCACCCAAGCTCTAGTCATGATAGGAGGAACCATTCCTTTACTCATAGGCTATACTCTTTCAAGTGCCTTTCACTGGAGTGGATTGTTTTATTTAATAGGATCGGAACTGCTCATTCATCTCACCTTGTTTGAGGTGGTGGGAACACTTTGTTTGGTGCTTTTTGCCTGCTTGCCCAAAGTCATCAACAAAGATCGCTTTACTCTAGTAACCAGTGTATTGGCATTGGCTCTTTCGCTTAGTTTCGCCATCCTTGGGCCGCGTATGGCCGATGTAGAAGTGGCGGATACGGCTTCTTTAGCCAATCTCATGCTCCAATTGCAAACCTCTTTAGGCTTTTTAAGCCGTATCTTTTTCCAAATTCCCTTTGCAGCCTCCTCTGTAATGGGATCGCAGGCGTTTTTGAATTTTGCGATTGAATTGATCATTTTTATTGTAGGATTTTTGATTTACAGTTGGGCAGCCAATCACTGGTATTTGGATTCGGCGATGGCCGCCGACTGGACGACCTCTTCGAAAAAGAAGGTACAAAATCGGCAAATTCAAGTTCAAGCCCCGTGGAAAGCGTATCTTAAAAGCGAAGTGTTGATATTAATCAAAACGCCAGCCTATGTCTTTAACGTCGTGGGTTCAAGCTTTATTGTCCCCATCGTTTTGGGGGTCTCCTTATTGGTGCAAAAAGGGGAGTTGGAAACCCTGATTCAAGAAGAGCTCTTGGTCAATGGCCAATTGGTCATTTTTGGAATTCCTTTATGGAGCATTGCCTTAAGTCTTGGCCTCTTTACTTCCTTATTTATGTCTGGAGTGAGTGGAACAAGTGCGACGGCCATTTCGCGTATGGGACTATCGGGCGTAGCTTGGATGAAAGAAATTCCGATGTCTATTTCTCAACAAGTATTATTAAAATGCGTTCCTGGAATTGTTTTAAGCCTTATTTCGACCCAACTGCTGGTCATCGTTTTGCATTTGTTTGTTCCTTACCCGTTGTGGTTGGATGGATTCTTTTTCCTTGGAAATATGTTAGCGAGTGTGTTTAACAACTTGCTTGGCATCATCACCGATCTCTTGCATCCAAGACTGGCTTGGGAAAATGAAATGCAAGCGGTCAAAAACAATTTCAATTCGTTGATCGATCTAGGCGTATCGACGCTTTTGTTGCTGATATTATTGATTGCCTATGTCTTATTTTCCTTTCCCATGGCGACCATTTTTGCCTCGCTTTTTATCGCGGCCTTGATTGGATGGTTGTATTGGCTCATTGTTCATAAAGCGAGTGATTGGTTGATGAAAGATCGCTAAGAAGGTGCTTTCGAGCACCTTTTTTTTGTGACAAAAGAGAGAGAAATTTCTCTTTTCTTCGCCTTGAGGAGTTTGCTACAATGAACCAATTCGAAGAAAAGAGATTTGATAAGGAGGTGAAAAGATGAAAAACGAAAAAAATCAAAAACATAACAAAGCGGTTAAGCGTCGCATTCATCAAAAAATGGGAGCCGCGAAAACGGAGAAGACCATTTCCAATCGCATTTTAGTTCTCGCCTTAGTGATTGTGGCGCTTTTTGGTGGATTGTGGATTCGACTCGTCGATATTCAAGCGGTTCATCACACCGCTTATTTACAAAAACAAGACGACTACACCTCGATTAAGCAATATACCAGTGCGCCTCGGGGCCAAATTTATGATGTAAAGGGACGCGTCTTAGCCCAAACCGTTCCCGCCCATCATATCGTCTACACCATGCCTAATAATATTGAAGCCGAAGATTGTATGATGTATGCCGATCGTTTAGGAGAAGTGTTTGACTTTACGCTCGATGAATTTTCTCTGTCCGAATTAAAAGATGCCTACTTGCGCTATACTACCCAACTTGAAGCGAGTGATCCCGCGTGGCAAGGATACGATTTGCTCAGCCAAGAGGAATACGAAGCCTATCAAAATGGGACCATGAGTGCTTCAACGCTACGCCAAACCCAGCTTGCTAATTTAGACTATGACCGGATTGAAACGGCTGATGAGCGGCAACTGGTGGCGTGTGCGATTTACAATCGAATGATTCAAAATGCGAGCAGTGGCCAAGCCAGTGTAATTCGCGAAGACGTGGACGATGAAGATGCAACTTATTTAATTGAACATAAAATCGAATTTCCTGGCTTTAATGTGGACTTCAATGGTTGGAAGCGTGACTATCCGTATGGGGAATCGTTGAGCGATATTTTAGGAAGCGTTTCTACTTCTACCGAAGGTTTACCCGAAACCCTTGCGGATGAATATTTGGCCAAGGGATATCAATACAATGCCCAAGTGGGAAAATCTGGCTTAGAGTACCAATACAACGACATTTTAGCGGGAACCGAAGAAATTGCGAAAATCACCTATGATTCCAATGGTTTAGCCAAAAAAGAAATTCTTCAACCCGCGATCAAAGGACGCGATCTTTATTTGTCCATTGACATTGACTTGCAACAAACTCTAGATCAAACCTTGAAAACAACGCTCAGTCGGTATGGAGGAACAGCCAACCGACAAAATTTCTATTCCTTATTTATGTGTATGGAAAATCCCCAAACGGGTGACGTATTGGCCATTTCGGGATATCAAATGAATCCTTCCACGCGCCAACTCTCTTATTTTGCTTCAGGCAATTACACCAACTTAGTGAACCCTGGCAGTTGTGTTAAAGGCGTCTCGGTGTATATGGGGCAATCGGAAGGTGTGTTGGAAGAAGGAGAAGTCATTTACGATGCCATGCTCAATGTGGGGGGGCGCGAACTTGGCTCTTTCCGCGACCATGGTCCAGTGAGTGATGTTTCCGCTTTATCCGTTTCCTCTAATGTTTATATGTTTCACATTGCCATGCGCCTAGCTGGTTTTGACTATGCTCCTGGCAAAGCCTTTGAAGTGGAGGATGTAGAGGGGACGATTGAAAAAATGCGTCAATATTATTCCTTATTTGGCTTAGGCAATGTGACGGGTATTGATGTGCCGGGGGAAGTTTCGGTATACTCGGCTGGAAAAAACGAAGCTGGTATGATTTTAAACTATGTGATTGGGCAGCTGGATACGTATACTCCCTTGCAGATGATGCAATATGCCGCGGTTATTGCCTCAAATGGAAAAATGTATCAACCTCATCTGTATCAATATGCCAAAGAGGTTAACAGCGATGAAATTTTTGATATTCAAGCGGACTTCTTAAAAAGTATTCTTCCCCAAGAAAATGCCTCCCATTTATCAAGAGTCCAAGAAGGCTTTGCCGCTTGCGTCGTGGATGGAAACTGCGGAACCCCTCTTCAAAAGATGTCTCATCATATGGCGGCTAAAACCGGTACAGCCGAAGTCGGCGAATGGACCACCGCCAATTTAATTGGCTATGGCCCAGTGGAAAATCCAACCGTGGCCTATGCTTGTAGTGCCCCGACTTCTTCGGTAAACAGCCAAAATGTCTCGGGAAACATTTGTACAACGGATGTTGTCGGACCCGTTTTGGACAAGTATTTTGAATTGTATCCGCAATAATTTCGGAAAAAAAGACAATTTAAAACGAAAATAACGCGATTGTGATAGTAGGCTTGTCCAAATTGACCATTTGCCCATATTGAAACCAAGTAAATCGATATGCTATAATCGGTCAGGTAAATTGCAAGGAGGTGCGCTCAGTGAGAGACCGTATCATTTTCAAATGTGCTACATGTGGTAATGAAAACTATATCGGTACCCGGAATAAGAAAAAACATCCGGACCGCATGAATATTAAAAAGTTCTGCCCCAAATGCAACAAAATGACAGACCATAAAGAAAAAAAATAAGCGCTGCAGAGAAAAAGCTGCAGCTTTTTTTGTGCGAGTTTATAAGCTTGAGCCTCTTTCTTTAGCGTAAGACTCGTTACAATAAAACGAAGAAGACAAGAAAAAAGGGCCAAAATAGCCCTACGTTTATGCGTGTCTTTCAAGAAAGGAAGAAGTATGGAAGTCATTTGCAAACCCGTTGGTCCCTTTCAGTCCAATTGTTATATCGTGATGGATAATGGACAATGCCTAGTCATTGATCCAGGTGACGATGCCGATCAAATTGCTCAAATGATTAAAATGCTCGGCTTAAAAGTGGATGCCATTTTACTTACGCATGCCCATTTTGATCATATTGGAGGCGTAGATGCCTTAATGGAAGAATTTAAGGCCCCTTGTTACATTAATCCAGCTGAACTCAACGCTTTACAACACCCTGGACTCAATGGCTCCAATTCCTTTATGGGAGTTCCCCCTATGGTTTTAAAGACCCAACCTCTTGCCCTTCATGAGGGCGAAAATAAAATTGGTAGTTTTGATGTCAACGTCTATTATGCCCCCGGGCATTCTATTGGAAGTACGATCTTTGCGATTGGAAACAACTTATTTACAGGGGATGTTCTCTTTCAAAACTCCATTGGCCGCACCGATTTGCCAGGTGGATCTTCTCAACAAATGCGTGAATCGCTCAATTTTTTGAAATCCTTGAAACAAGATTATGTCGTGTATCCAGGACATGGTCCTTCAAGTACCCTCTTTTACGAACAAACTCACAATCCTTATTTGGTTTATGGATTTACTGACTAAAGAAAGGTCTAAACGAATTTTGGTAATTCGTTTAGACCTTTTTTTGATGTTAGAAATTTTCCAACATTGTTAATGGCTCTAACATCATTTGATATACACTCATAGCCAATAGCCCTACGCACCCATAAGCAAAATATAAAAGCCAGTTGGAAAGATGTTTGATCTTT
>CAYMGC010000094.1:0-6065 GCA_964389885.1 uncultured Erysipelotrichaceae bacterium
GGAAATCAATGAGTGATTTAAAGAAAACAATTGGACAAGGAAAAATTGGTACAGCGTTTTGGAGTATCAATGAACAGGGGATTTTAACGATTGGACCTGGAGAATTGGATCTAAGTAAGACAGAAGATTCTCTTTCTTTTTTTTGGCCATGGCGAGAATATGCCGACCAAATTCAAGAAATTGATGGACGCGCTTGCTTTGTGGCCAAAGGTTCGTTTAACAATGCTTTTGCAAGATTATCCCACCTAAAAAAAGTGGATCTTTCGGGTTGGAATACGCAAGAAATGACCAGCGCCGAATTTATGTTTTGGCAATGTGAAGCTTTAGAGACCTTAGATCTTTCTAGGTGGAATATGCAGCACGTAGAAAGTCTTTGTGGGTGTTTTAAAGGATGTAAAGGATTAAAACACCTGGCCATTTCCCATTGGGATACCGCTTCTTTGATCAACATCAGTGGTCTTTTTGAAGAATGCATCGCTTTGGAATCCTTAGATCTTTCTAAATGGAATACATCAAAAGTAGTGAGTATGGGCAGTGTCTTTGAAAAATGCGTGGCCCTTCAAACTCTCGATCTTTCCAATTGGAATACCTCTCAAGTCGATTGGATGCATGCGATGTTTAAAGATTGTCTAACCCTCCAGGTTTTAAAAATGGATCGTTGGGATACAAGTCAAGTGAGAGACATGGGCAATTTGTTTAAGAAATGCCGTAAGCTTACCTCAATTGAGGTATCGCATTGGAATACTTGCCAAGTAGAAGACATGCATGGCCTTTTTAAGGGCTGTACTTCCTTAACTTCTTTGAACTTAAGCCATTGGAGTTTTCATCAACTCAAAGAGGAGGAAGTCAAAGACTTCGTAAGTGAATGTTGGGAATTAGAAGAGATTTTTTATACGGAAGGGCAGAAAAACTTAGACACTATGTTATGGCTTCTTCGCCAATCCTATCCCTTAGTGCTTTGTGAACAGAAAGACGAGGACCTCTTTGGCTCATTTACGCCAACGGAACTCATTTTAATTTCCACCGATACCCATGCGCTTCAACACTTGACCTTAATTCCAATACCAGCTCGAACTCAAGAAGGAGAATTGATTGACGTATCGATTTCTTTTTCAGATCACGAAACACCAAGCTAGACGTTGAGCTAGCTTTTTTTTTATAAATGCCAACAAAAATTCTTTTGTTTTGTCCTTTTCAAAATAGGCGATGATTGCCGATTTCATCTGTTTTTCTCTTTGATTCCTTCCCTTCTTTAAACCGACTTTAAGAAACATAGACAGCTCATACCCGAGTAAGGCAAAAGGATAGGCTAAAATAAAACTAATGTGTTCCACATGGTAGAAAACCAAGAAAAAAACGATTGGACTTAATTCTACGATGAAAACTGCTCAACAGGCGCTTAGGCGCAAGAAGGAGGGTGAGATTCATGAAGCAGGCGCTGAACACGCTCATGCGCTGGGTGAGAATGGTGGATGGTTGGATGGCTCTGCCTTTTACCAAAATCAAAAACCCAAAGTGGAAAGCGGCAGCGATGGCTGGAGCACTCGTTTCCATTATTTGGATCGTAGTGGCCTTAGTGGTTCCTTTAGCTCCTTTTGGACCCAATTCGTTATGTACTAATGATGGCTATGCCCAATACATGCCTTTTTTATCCGAATTTTGGTCCATATTTAAGGAAAATGGCAGTGTTCTTTATTCCTTTCATGGCGCTTTAGGAAGCAATTTTTATTTGACCATTGCCTATTACTTATTCAGCCCTTTTACTTTCCTTGTTTTATTGTTCAATAAATCGCAAATTCCCGCCGCCGCCAATCTCATTATCATTTTAAAAAATATCTTGGTTGTGATGATTATGGCTTGGTATTTGGGAAGCAAAGATCGGCGTACCCGCTCATTTTTAAATGCCGCGTGTGCCATTTGTTACGGATTTAGCTTTTACTTTTTAGGCTATGCCGTCAACTTTATGTGGATGGATTCCATTGCTATGGTTCCTTTGATGCTTTATGGCTTAGAGCGCATTGGAACGAGGCGAGGACGCATGGTGTATTTAATCTCCTTGGCTTGGGGGATTTTAACCAATTTCTACATGGGTGCCATTATTTGTATTTTCTTGGCTCTTTATTATGTGGTCATGGAAATGGAATTTAATCGTCGCGGTTTACGACGATTTATTTGGTTTGTCCTGTGTTCACTTTGTGCAGCCTTGATTGCTAGTTTTATTTTGGTGCCCGTCATTCAAGGGATGCTTTTGGATAACACGTCCCGCATGAATCCACCTGAATTTGAAATTTTTAACGATCTGAAATATTTTCTTTCGCGCCTTTTACCCGATGCGGAAGTGGTCCGCATTACCCACAATCGAGGCACCATTAATTTGTATATGGGAACCGCCGTATTGTTTGGCAGTTTGCTTTTTATCAGCAACAATGAACTGCCCAAACGCGAACGCATTGGTTTGCCTTTTCTTTGTGGAGTCTATTTAATCTCAACCCAAGTTAGCACTCTAAACTACATCTTTCATGGCTTTTATATGCAACGCCAAGTGCCCAACCGCTATGGCTTTTTAATCGCCTTGTTGGCCACTATTATGCTTCAACAAGGCTTTATGCATCTTCAAAAAGATAAATATTGGAAGATGGGGATTTTAGGCTTTATCTCCGCTTTGTATTTTGGCCTTGTGCCACTTTGGACCGATTTTGATCACATGTGGCTGGGCTTTTTACTCGCCGCTGTGTGCTTGTTATACTTGCTGGCCGCTTTAGCCCATCGGCGCAAAATCTTAAGCTGGATTATCATCCTAGAAAGTACCATTGGTCTTGTCATGTTGGCGCCTGGTTCTTTGGATGACTCCTTTACTCAAATGCGCAAATACATTGAAGCGGCCAATTTAGTTCCGGGGTATCGTTCGGAAATCGTATGCAGTGAAATTGTCAATGCTCCTTTATTGTATGGACTCAATGGAATGTCCGCTTTTAATTCCGTGATCAATCCCGATACGGCCAGTCTTTTAGGAAAGATTGGCTTTGCGAGTGGCGAAAATTATTATCGCTTCTTTGGTCATACGCCTTTAAGCTCTCTTTTTCTAGGCATACGCAACATTATTGCGGATGAAACGGAAACGCTTCCCGAACCCTTTGTACAAAGTGCCCAATATGAGGATCTCTTTATTTGGTCGTCTCCTTATGAAACGCCTCTTGGCATTTGCGTGCAAAACAAAGAAGCTCTTTTCAATAGCGTCAATAAGTTTGAAAACCTCAATGGGCTGTATACGGATGCCTTTGAACTGTTGCCGATCTCGGCTACGATGAGTGGAGATAGCGAATTTGAATTCACCCAAACCGACCAATATGTCCTTAGAAACATCAAAACCGGTGATCAAAATACTTTCCGTTTGGATCCTTTTGAAGGCTATTATGTTTACTTGTATGGCAATGCTGGGGGGACGCGAAAATTCACTCTCACGAAAAATGGAGAAAAAATCGCTGAGAACAAATACGAAGGCAACATTGTCTACCTTGGAACGGTTTTTTATAGCGATGTAATTGAAATCACCTTTGAAGCCGAAAGCGATCGCGATGAACAAACGGTTTATTTGCAAGCGGCTTCGTTGAATCCAGCAACGACTGCCCAAGCCGCCCAATACTTCCAAGAGCATGGCTTAAAAAATCAAGTGGTAACCAACAGCACCCATATTCAAGGCTCTTATGGGGCCACTGAACCCGAAACGATGGTCTTTACCATTCCGTATGATAAAGGTTGGTCGGCCACTATTAATGGACAACCTGCTCCTTTACAAAACTGGAACAACGCGTTTTTAGCTCTCGATTTGCCAGCGGGAGAAAGTGCCATTGAACTCGTCTATGAACCTTCGGGCTTAAAACTGGGCTTAATTTTAAGTGGTTTAGGCGTTCTTTTGGCGGTGATTTTGTTGTTGGGGCCAAGGGTCTATCGTCACTTTTTAGTTTCGAATCAATCTTCTTCCAAATCGAGCCAAAGTCTATCCTCAAAGGAAAAAGACTCTTCGACCTCTACTCCTAAGGCTCAAGCTTTACAACACCGTCAAAAAGCGGCCCAACAAAAAGAACAAGCCAGTAGCCAACCCAATACGCCCCCACTTGCCGAGGCCATCAAAAATCGGACCGCGCGTTTACAAGAGAAAGCTGCTTCGCCCACTCAACCCACCACTCGACCATCCGTTGGCTTTTTTAAGCGGAAGAAAAAAGAAGAACCAGTTCTTTCCACGCCTACCAAACCTCAAGCACAAGCTTTAGTGGAGCGTGAAAAACGTCGTGAAGAAGCGGCTAAGGCGGCCAAAGCAGCCCAGGTTAAGGCGGGGCAAGAAGAAAAGTCGGTTTCTATCAGTTCTGAACAGCATCAGGCTCTCGTAGAAGCAGCTCAAAAAATAGCAGGCCAAAGCCAAGAACCGTCGACTTCAGAGTCTAAAAATCAAGAAATAGCTTTATCCAAACCCTCAACCTCTGACTTGCCAACCCCTTTAGAAGGCCAAGAAGCGGATGAAAAATTAGAACAAGAAGGGTTAAAGACCTTCTCCTTGCAAGGCATCGTTTTACCCGAAATTTTACAATCTCAAGACGATTCTTCCTTAGATATTCCAAATCTTTCTCCTTCAAACTCTGAATCTTCTCAAGAATCCTTAACGAAAAAAGAAAGTTGGAGAAATAAACTTAAGCATCTTTCTAAAAAGAAAACGGATACGAGTCCTCCCACTTCTAAAATGGTCGACTTAGAACCTGATTCCGATTTAGCTTCTGAGGCTTCGAAACAAGACGAAGCGCTCGCCATTGCCAACCGCCTGCAAGCGGGAAGCCAAAAGGAAGCGCTTGCGATGTGGGAAAAATGGATTGGACCGCAAAAAGCCCAAGAGAGCGATTTGCCTACCCAGCCCTTTAGACCCCAAAATAAAGAAAACGAAAAAACAAACCAAGAGGAAAGCGATTCACAAACACTACAAACCGACTTAAGTGATACGCGTTCCTTTGGACCTTATGGTTTAAAAGAATCCACGTCTTCCCCTCAAAAAGAACCAAAAGAAGTGCCAGTTCAAGAATCAAAAGAGGAGCAAGCCCAGATGGAGGCGATTGATGAGCAAGCGGAAGAATTTCTCTTCTCCGATCAAGAAGAGCGTCAACTAGCCGAACATCTCGCGGCAGATTTTCTCCAAAGAATGCGCTCCTTTAGTCAAGAAGAGGAGTCTTCGCTAGAATCTTTAGAAAACTCTAAATAATAAAGCGTGGCCCATTGGGGCCCGCTTTTTTAATAAAAAAAAGGGATTACCAGAAGGAGAAGCTGGCAATCCCTTTTCGGTATTTACTTGGTAGTGGAGTTGAAGAAATACCTTAAAAAGAGAACGTAGACAGACCTGAAGGAGTTCAACAGCGTGAACTTAAAAACGAGGTAAGAAGTCTACCAAAAGAGAACCGATGAGAAAGGGCCAAAGAATTCCAAAGATTTCTCTTTGGTCTGCGTAATTCGAATGGCTTTCTCTAGGTAGTAGAGACGCGGTTTTTCAGGAGCCATCTTACAAAGAGTATTGTAAGAAATTAGCCCAATAGAGAAAAGCGTAAAAAGTTTGCGAACATTTATCCTTTTTTAGGAAAAGGCTTTGGGAAAATCAATTTGATTTGTTCATTTACCAAGAACAAAAAAAATAAATGTTCAAAATAAGAAAAGAGTGGAAAAAGAATATAGACATAAAATAAGAAATATCTAGGCGATGGTTTTAGATATGTATAGACAATTTTGAAAGAAAAGAGGGTCAAATTGACCATTCTTTCTTCTCTTTTTTGACATTTGAAAAACGAAAAAAGAAAGAAGAAAGAAAAAGCAATTGTCTTTCTAACTTGAACTTAATTTAGTGATATATTCATATTCCTTTTCTTCTTTAGACTTTTTTCTTTTGTTTGCGAACGAATGAAATAAGAAAAATAAGTGATTTTATACCTTAATAACTATTAATATGGATTTTTAGAAATTTTTTCTCTATAAAACAGGAGAGTTTTTTAGAAAAAGGCATCCTATCCTTTCAAAAAATGTTACAAGGAAAA
>CAYMGC010000095.1:0-6024 GCA_964389885.1 uncultured Erysipelotrichaceae bacterium
TTTTTTGGTTAAGGTAATACTATTGGAGGCCATGATGTCATTACAAGTTTTACAAGGAATCCTCATTCCTTTTTTAGGGACGACCTTGGGAGCTGCTTGTGTTTTGTTTATGAAAAACCAAGTTCATCCCATCGTGCAACGGGCTTTAACTGGTTTTGCCGCTGGGGTAATGGTCGCGGCATCGGTTTGGAGTTTATTGATTCCAGCCATAGAACAAAGTGAAGCGATGGGAAATTGGTCCTTTCTTCCCGCTTTTATCGGCTTTTGGGTAGGCATTTTATTTTTATTGATTTTGGATCAAACAATTCCGCATTTGCATATGAATAGCGATCAAGCCGAAGGCCCCAAAAGTCATTTTCAAAAAACGACGATGCTCATGTTGGCCGTTACCCTCCACAATTTACCCGAAGGAATGGCCGTAGGCGTAGTGTATGCGGGATGGATGTCTGGGTATTCCACCATTTCGGCTATGAGTGCTTTGGCGTTATCGCTTGGTATTGCTTTACAAAACTTTCCCGAAGGAGCCATTATTTCGATGCCTTTACGGGCGCAAGGCCTCTCTAAAGGCAAAGCATTTTTGTATGGAATGCTTTCTGGAGCGGTGGAGCCATTAGGAGCTTGGTTAATGATTGTCGCTGGACAATTTTTAGCTCCCTGGTTGCCTTATTTTCTAAGCTTTGCGGCTGGAGCGATGATCTATGTGGTGGTAGAAGAATTGATTCCCGAAATGTCCCAAGGCGATCACTCCAACATTGGAACTTTGGCATTTGCGCTAGGTTTTTCCATTATGATGGTTTTAGATGTAGCCCTTGGCTAAGGTGAACTTTAGTTCGCCTTTTTTTGTTTTTCATTTGTTTTCGTTAAGAAGAAGAGCTTTCCCTACTCTTTTTCCGTGTCAGGAGCCAAGGAGTTGTTGTAAAGTGATGAAAGAAGAGAAAGAAAAAGATCACTCTCCCTACCTTCTTGAGTAAACGAAATTCTGATCACAAAGCTTAAGGCTCTTAAAGTTTTAACTTTTTAAACGCTTTGAGGTAGGGATGAAAAAAGATTAAAAACCTTAATAAAGTCCAAACCATCCCCAAGAAAGGAGAGCGGCAACTCTTTTATAGAGGTTGTCGAATTTTGCGATGAAACCTATTTTAAAGCGCAGTAGCCTACTTTTGGTTTGTGCAGCGCTCCTTGCTGGCTGCTCAACATCCACCACAACCACCTCTAGTTCCAAAAGTTCCGAAGAATCGAGTGTCAGTAGCAAAGCTTCAAGCAAGACTTCTAGTTCTAAAACGAGTGAAGCTTCTAGCAAAGCCTCAAGTCAAGAATCGAGTGATTCAAAATCGACTACCGAAGAAGCGACAGCTCAAGCCAATCAACCAACCGGCAATTCTTTACTCAATGCCTTATTGAACAATGCGGATGATGATGAAAAAGCGGAAGAGGCTTGGATGAATCTTTTCAAAAATACCGTTGAAGCCTACGATAAGGCTTTAGAAAGTGCGGGCGATGGGGAAATTTATGAATACCAAACCGCCAGTGAATCCAGTTTTGTCACCGCCCACTTGTTATACCAAACCGCTCGTTTGGATGGCATGAGTCAAACAGATAATGAAGTTCTTATCGCCGATTTTAGTGATTTGGCCAACTCCGATGATGCCTTTATTTCTGGAACGGGTGTCTTGATTTCTATGGGTGAAGAAAACAAGGGATTGGTAGTAAAAACCACGGATACTCTTGAAGAATTTAAAGGCAGCGTGACTCAAGTCTTTACCCCTACCTACAATCAAGAAAATTTGCTCGCTAACAATTTGCGCGATAGTGTTATCAATTGTGGAATCGCTAGAACGGTAGATCCCGTTCACAATTCCTCACTTTATACTTACAGCGTCAAGAAAAAGCGCCAAGGTTACCGTTTAATTCTTGAAGTTAAGGATTTGGACACTTATAAAGCTGCGGCGGCGGGATTGGTTCCAGTAGTGGACAATCTGGATGGCAAAGTCGTTCTTGGATTGGATGATATTGATGGAGAAGCGTTCTATTTTGACTTTGATCAAAATGGAGTGTTAACAGAAGTCAGCAATAATATTTTCCATGCTGTCTATACCGCCCAACAAAAAGTGTATGTCAACGTGCGCAACAAAACCGAAGTCCTCGCTTTAAAGGAAAGCCAAGTGGACGATTTCAACACCTCTATTGGTGAGCTATTGAAAGAAGATTTAGCCGAGGGCGATGATTTCTCGATCAAATCTTGGCAATAAGCTTTAAAAATCGAAAATTTTTGAACCAAAGGGGAAAGCCGAAGTTAAATTTTGGGTTTCTCCCCTTTTTTTCTTTTCAACGAAAATGGGCGATTAAGATGCATCGGCCACTAAAGAAGCCCAAACTAAATCTAGGGGATTGAGATTTGTGTTCCCTTCGTAAAATTCATACAATCGATCACAAAAAGAAAAGGAGTCTTTTATGGAGGAAGAAAAACGGTTTAACGCTTATGTCGAAACATTCGATCTCACAGATCCCCAAATTGCTTTAAAGCACAAGCATACTTGGCGCGTGGTCGCTAAAGCCGATCAAATCGCTCAAAGTTTACCGCTGAGTGAACACGAAAAACGGCTCGCTCATTTGGCGGCCTTATTTCATGACATTGGTCGCTTTGAACAGGTGAAACGCTACCATACGTTTTACGATGTCAAAAGTGTTAATCACGCTGCCTTAGGTGCCCAAATCTTACAAGAAAATCCAATCTTTTTGGCGGATTTATCCAAAGCCGATCAAGAATTGGTCATTCAAGCGGTCTATGCTCATGGCCTGTTTGAGATTCCTGCTCATCATCAAGGTTTGCAACGAACCATTGATCAAATCGTTCGCGATGCGGATAAATTGGATATCTTTTACGTCAGTGCTACCGAAGATCCAGCCATTACCTCTGGACAAACCCTAGACAAAACAAGACAGGCAAAAGTCGCTCGAAAAGTGTATGAAGCCATTTTAAATCGACAAGCTGTTCGTCGCGAAGATCGTCAATCTGGTCTTGATATTTGGATTTCTTTTTTAGGATTTGTATTTGATTTAAATTATCCCATTTCTTTTCAAATGGCTTTGCAGGAGGGGTATTGGAAAAAGCCTTTAGCCACTCTTTTAGAGCAAGGTTTAATTGAAGATAGGGAAGCCCAGGTTCAAGTCCAAACTATTCTTGATCAAATTCAAGTTGCTCTTGAACAAGGCGCTCAGTTAGAAAAATAGATAAAAAAAATAGGAGAACGAATATGGATACCAACCAAGAAAAGTCTCAAACCGTTACCCTTGTCGCCACGGATCTAGATGGCACCTTATTAAATAGTGAAAAGAAAGTGACAGAAGCGACTAAAGAAGCCATTCGTCAATTGAAAAATCACGGTATTTTGTTTGGTGTAGTTTCTGGACGTCCAGTAGAAAGCGGCTTAATTTTAGCTAAAAACTGGGGATTGGAAGATTCCATTAGCTTTTTAGTCGGCATGAATGGAGGCGTTCTTTACGATGTACGTCGTCAAGAAAAAGATGTGTATTCCATTATGAATGGCGATTTAATTTGGCAAATCTTACAACACTATTTAGACATGCCCGATTTGCATTTTGAAGTAATGGTCGGAAATAAACGCTATACCAACTACTCCACTCCTGAAACGCTTGCGAATGCAGAACTGTATGGTGAAGAAGAAATCATTGTCGATGACTTAGAAGATTTTTTGCATCATAACAATGTCAATAAGCTCATCATTCGCTCTAAACCAGAAGACCAAGCCAAAGTGGATGCCATTGCTAAAACCATTCACTTACCAGGTATGACAAGCTTTTCGACAAGTGATGTTCTTTACGAGTTTGTCCAACCGGATATCAATAAGGGATTTGGCATTCAAAAAGTATGTGACCACTTTGGATTAAAATTGGATAACGTAGTAGCCTTTGGCGATGAAAACAACGATGCTGAAATGTTAACTCTTGCTGGAACTGGTGTAGCCATGCAAAACGCTTTGCCTGGTATTAAAGCCATTGCAGATGTAGTCAGTCCCTATACCAATGATGAAGATGCCTTAGCTCATTATATTAACGATGTCATTTTAGCCAATCATCCCGATACCTTGGATAAAAAGGTGGCCTAAGAGTGAGTAAGTGGGATGAAATTTATTGTGGCCTTTGCGAAAACATTTTAAAAAATGGGACGCAGGTTACCAATCGAACAGGAGTAGACACCATTAAACTGCCTATGGCTCATTTCCAATTGGATGTAGGACAAGAATTTCCCATTTTAACTACGAAGCAACTGTTCATTCGCCAAGCTGTATTGGAACTGCTTTGGATTTATCAAGTTCAAAGCAACGATGTGCGCTGGTTACAAGAGCGAAACGTCCACATTTGGGATGCTTGGGAGATCGATGAAGAAGGTTTGTGGAAAGATCTTCGTACTGGTAAGGTCTTGCGGCAATTTGATCCTGCTATGGCGCATACCATTGGAACAGCCTATGGCTACATCGTCAAAAAATATGGTCTCATCGACCGCTTGCTCGATTCTCTTCAAAACAATCCAGAAGATCGCCGACGGGTAATGAGTTTATGGCAAGATGCCGAGCTTGATAGTGCTGTATTGCCAAGTTGTGTATGGAGTAGCGAATGGGATATCACCGATGGAAAACTCAATGTCTTAGTGCATCAGCGCTCGTGTGATGTACCTTTAGGTTTACCGTTTAACGTTACGCAATATGCGGTGTTGCTTTGCATGGTCGCGCAGGTATGTGGATTAAAACCAGGCCTTTTGGATTGGTCAATTAAAGATGCCCATATTTACGTCAACCAAATTGAAGGAATTCAAGAGCAACTCCGTCGCTTTCATGAGCAAGGATCGTATCCCGCTCCTAAATTGTGGCTCAACCCAGAGATTAAAAACTTTTATGATTTTGATCACTCGGCCTCTTTAAAGGATATTAAATTGGAAAACTATCAACATATGGGAAAAATTTCCATGCCGGTGGCACAATGAAAAACCTCATCCTCATTGCGGCTATGGGAAAAAATCATGAGCTAGGCTTTCAGGGCGATATGCCTTGGAAGCGCAATTTGCCAAGTGATTTGCGATTTTTCAAAAATCAAACCGCCAATCATGCTATGGTGATGGGCCGCAAAACGTTTGAAAGCCTACCAGGCTTATTACCAGGTCGTAAGCATATTGTCATTAGTCATGCTTCCAAAGAAACCTTACTCCAAGAAAAAGCCCGTACTTGGCCGAAACCGTTGGATTCCAGTCAAGTTGAAGTGTTTAATAGCCTTGAAGCATTTTTCAAAGCTTATGAATCCTATCAAGGTCCCATTTATGGAATTGGGGGAGAATCGCTTTATCAAGCGCTTCTTCCCTATGCCCAAAGCTTATATCTCACCCACATCGACGCTAATTTTTTAGCCGACGTATATTTTCCTTTCTTTGATGAAACCCAATACATCATTACGCCTTTAGATCATGTAGAGGAAAATGGCTATGTGTATGCGCATATTCGCTACGATCGAAAGTAAATTGAAAACAAAACCGAGAAATTTGATTCTTCCATAATTTTGAATGTTGGGAAGAATCAATTCCTCGGTTTTCTTTTTTCTCTTTAGAATTTCTATCTCTCTTCCTCGAATTCGTCTTATTTTAGGAACGATCAAAAGATTCACACCAAAAATAAAGTTCATAGGATAAAACTCCCTGAAAACTCATATTAGGATTGATTCCAAATTAATCTACGCATTACTAAAAAAACTTAATACTAGAAATAGAATGACTTTACCGTTTAGACCTAATTACGTACCGTTTAGACATGATATATTGAAATACTAATTGGTTTATTGGTTAATATAAGAGAAGTTAATTTTTACACTATATTGTTTAACCAAGGTTTTTAGGACAAAAGGTTTGAATCTAATCTTAAAAACCAGAAAGACTTTATCTCTTGTTTCTAGTCCAACCTTATATTCTTAAAGAACTAGAAAAACTTGAATTAGAAGAAAGGAAGAGGTGAAAAAATA
>CAYMGC010000096.1:0-6013 GCA_964389885.1 uncultured Erysipelotrichaceae bacterium
CCTCCTAATAACGCGCTTAATCCTATAGACAAAAGAAAATGTTTGGTTTTAAGCATAAAGTAGTCTTCCTTTCTTAAAGAAAGACTACTCGAAGAAAATTGGATTTTTGTAAAAAAAATAAAAAGAATCTTTAATGTTTTCCTTTATAAATTAAAAATACTATAGTGAAAATAAAACAGCTTAAAAAGGGACGATAACGAGTAAAGACCATTCATTATCGTCCTTTTTGTTTTATTTTTAAAATAAAGAAATAAAAAGAGAAAGAAACCACTAGTGAATGTATTCAATTTTTTCGGCAATTAGGGTGTAATGATGATCTTGTTTTGAGGATTGAATCCGTCCTTTAGCCGTAATCCAAGAGTGAATTTGGGCACAACTGCTTAAGGTTTCCGCCGCGCCACGCCAAACTTCCAAATGAATGAGATCACTTTCAAACTCACCTTTGGAATTTGCAAAGGGTCTTTCGACTTCTAAAAGAACAGTACAGCTTTTCCATCCTTGAGGGTTGGTTTTCAGTTGTGGAAGGGAGGCAATTTTCCCCACCAGACAAAATTGATTCATATGGCCTCCGTGTCTAAAAAAGGAAAAAAGAAAAAAGATAGCGAACAATAAGAAAAAAAGAAAGATAAGAAAAGAACAAAGATAGCCTAGGCAATGGCCTTAGTATAAAAGCCGCTTTAAAAAGAAAGCAATCCCCCTTTTAAAAGAAATTAAGCGAAACAAATACAAAAAAAGCGCTTAAGCACAAGCACTTTTGTGTTTAAACGCACAATACGAGCATGAAATGGGAATGGCAAAATGTAACTAACTTTTAAAAATGTATCAAGGATGAATGCCTTACATGTGCTAAAAAAAGGACAATCTTTAAAAATCTTCTTCAAGCTGTTCTAAATCTTGGAAATCGCTGTGTAAAGGGCTAATGATGGTTTCACAGACATTAGAAAAATCCAAAGAAGCGATGTATTCATTCACTTCATCTAGAGTAATGGAGTTTAGCAAGTTAAGGTCTTCAAAAAAGTCGAAGTCTCCAAACGCTCCCTCAAGACTGACAAAGGCTAAGGAATCAAAAGAGTCAAAGGTTCGAATGGATCCAGCCTTTTCCTGAATTAAAAGGCTTTCAAATTTTTCTTGGCTCAAAAGCGGCTTCTTTTTTAAGATTTCTTTCATCGTTTCGAGGTATTCTTGAGGCCGATCGGTTAAAGCATAGATCATGATATAACCATGATCGGTATCCAAATCTCCTTCCGCCACATTTCCCCCAGCTAATAAACGAGTATCGAGCCATGTTTGCCAATCCTGACTCAGGGGTCCGAAGAAAGCGTTAATCCAAAGATTTAACATGTAATCTTTTTTTACGATTTCTTCGCCAGGACAATCGCCAAGAGCGGGCAGTTTTATTCCAAGCCCAGCGTATCCAAGTTGAACGTCCATCTTGGTTTCAAAATGCTTGCGGGCTACCTCTTGGGGTTCGAAAGCTAAATAGCGTTTGGCTTTATGTTCTTTGCGACTTGGATATTTTTTTTCAAGGTCTTCAATAAAAGAGAATAAAGGATCGAGATCGTGGCCTGTCACCCCGATTAAAACAAGCTGGGAAGGATCATACCAAGTTGAATAAAACTCCTGTAAATCTTGAACGCTCATGTCTTGAATATCTTGCGTGGTTCCCAAAACATCTTCTTTTAAAGGAAGTGTTTGATATAACGAACGAAAGGTTTCCATTTGAAATCTTGAATCCGGATCCTGTTCGTATTGATAATATTCGCTTAAAATAATGCCTTTTTCTTTTTCAACGGTTTCCGGAGTGATTTCGAGCGTTTGCACAAATTCAATCAAAAGACGTAAGGGTTCAAAAGGATCCGCTTGAGTAGAGACAAAGTAGGAAGTCATAGAATAGGTGGTCATCGCATTGCAACGGGCTTGAGCGCGCGCTAAAGGATAGGTGACATCCTCGCCATTTAAGCGAAACATTTGGTGTTCTAAAAAATGAGCACATCCTGAGCGATGATAAATGGTATTTCCATTGACCCAATCAATTTGGTTCAATGAGCCAGCTGGAGTACCGATCATAAAAAAAGATTTGGAAAAGTTTTTCTTTTGAATAAGAATGACTTTTAATCCGTTATCTAAAGTTCGAATTTCACGCTTGATTGGTAATTTCATAGTATCTCTTATCTCCCTTTATAAAGATTCCTCCTTATCGATCCACTCGATGTCGTCTTTTTGAAGGAGTTGGGCGCTAGCTACCAATTGAAGTTGGCCCGCAATGTGCGCTACATCCTCTAAAGTAACAGCTTGTAGTTGAGCGATAAGCTCAGCTGAAGATTCATTTTGATTGAGAATCGTTTGAATGAATTGATGATTTAAAGGCCCTACTAAGCTGTCTTCTTGTAAACGAACGTTATTGCACATCTCTTGTTTCACGGTTTCAAGAAGAATTGGATCAATGCGTTGATTTCGAATGTCATCCAAAATGGCAGCAATTAATTCTTGAATTTTAGGAAAGTTTTTTCGATTGGCTGCAGTCGTAATCAAAAGCGCTCCATCAAAGCGAATAATCGAGGAAGAAATGCCATAACAATAGCTGTATTGTTCACGAATGATCTCAAAAAGCAAGGAGACTGAAGAGCTACCTAATAGTCCTGAAAAGACGACTAAAGCGGGATAAAGCGGACTATTGGGAGCAATATGAGTGGCATAAACTTGGACAAGCGAGCTTTGGGAAATATCTCTTTCTAAAACCACTTCTTTGGGCTGAGCTTCTGGTAATAAAGTCCATTGTGCTTGTAAAGCAGAACTTGTTTCTTGTTCTAAAAGCTGTCGCATGGAATCGCTTAAAACTCCACTAAATAGCACAACGGGATGAGCCTTTTGCAACTGATGAAATAGCTCTTGAATGGTCTCAAGGGTAATGGAATCGAGATCTTCTAAATAGCCAGAGAGATTCAGCCCAAAGTGGGTTCCTTCCCCCGCACTTTGACAAGCAAGGGATAACGCTTTCCAATCGGGATCTTGTTCTTGGGATTCCAAACGCTTTTTTAACAAATATTTGGCTTCTTCAAGATATTTTTCTTCCAATAATGGTTCGTTTCGAAACGTATAGAGAAGAGTTTGAATCTCTTTTTCGTATGGTTCTTGATCAATAAGGTCTTCTCGAATCCAGCGCATCCGAAATTCGACCATTAGTTGCAAGCCATAACCAAATAAGCCATATCCCCCTTGGACTCCATAAGCATGGGAGACGGCTTGAGCCATCGCTTCTCGAGTGGGGTATTTTTGACTTCGTCCGCCAAGCATGAGAACCAAAACATTCCAAGCGGTAATCGTTTGGCGATCGAGATTAAAAAAATAACGAATACTTAAAGCATTTTCCGTAAACTTTTCATTTCGAATTTCAAACATTCCAAAATCTCCTTGTCTTTAAACCATTGAGCAGTGCCCTTTATTGTGCCCAAGCTTCAAACCAAAAGTCATCCTTTCCGATTTAAAAATATAGAAACTGTCTCAAATCCCTCTGTTTCTAGGCGCTTTTCTTTTTCAAAGACAAAAGCTCAAAAAAAATGTCTCCCAATAAGGAGACATTTGAAAGGTCTTAAGCGACACGAATAAATCCAATCAAAGCTTGTGAACAGTTAATGGAAGCAAGGGCTGTGGTATAGCCATTCCATCCACCATGAACCGCCATGCCATTTCCGGCATAGACCGCTACGTGACCACTATAGATCACCAAATCACCAGGAATAGGATCGGATGTCCAAGATCCAACACAAGAGTATTCTTCTGGCCAACCATGGAAATATACCCCCGCAGCGGCTAAAGAGTTGGATACAAGTGAAGTACAGTCTTGGTTAACACCAAGCTGACTTAAAGCAGCGGCATAAATTGTAGCGGCTTTTCCAGAATAAACGGGTTGTTCAACCACAGGGGTTTCCACTGGTGTATACGTTTGTTCTGGAGCTGGAGCGACTGGATCATCCGCTACAGGAGCTGGGGCTAAGTAGCCTTGGTCAGGGGCTTCACCAACTGGAGCAAGATACTCTTCTCCAACTTCAGGTTGAGCCACATAGAAACCATCGCTTCCCGATACAACTTCACTACCTGGTGTAGCTACAGGAGCTGGAGCTGTGGCTTCTTCTTCGTAGTACTCTTCTTGAGGAGCAAGCTCTGGTTGTTCTACAGGAGCTGGTTCCTCAATAGGGGCGGTTTCCACAGTTGGTACCTCTACCACTTCAGGTTGTTCTACATATTGTTCAACTGGAGTTTCTACAGGGGCTTCCACTTGGGGTTCCACCACAGGTTCTACTGGTTCCGGTTGGATAGTCGAATCCACTAAAGCGGGTTGAGGATCTTCTTCTACGACTGGAGCTGGTTCAGCTTCAGGCTGGGGATCTGTAACCACGGGTTGTTCTACAGGTTCTTCTGTAATTGGAGCAACATCCACTGGAGTTTCTATCGGTGTAGGATCCACTACGGGTTCATTTACCGGTGTTTCCACAGGAACATTATCGGGTTCTTCTGTGGTTTGACTTACCCAATCAATAGGAGATACTTCCGGCTGAGGTTGTACAGGAACACTGGTAATATCAGCTGGAGTTCCTTCTTGGGTTAATACCGCACCAGATTCATTAATGATGAATCCATCGCGTTGTGTATTGGTTAACAAGGTACCATCGGTGTTAAAAGCATACGTTACTTCATCGATTTCCTTGTAGTTGTCCATGTTAATCGTGCCATTGTCGTTATAATAAGCCGTAGCGCCTTCTAAGGATTGAAAACCTGTTTTGACGATACCCTGATCATCCGAATAAAATACCCCGGCTTCGGATTGAACTTCGCCAATAGCCGTACGACCATCATTTTGAAAGTAGTAGTCATTGCCATCAATGGTTTCCCAAGTATTGGTTACTGGGGTTCCTTCTTCGTTGACATAGTATTTTCCGCTGTCATCGCTTACCCATTGATTGGCGACTTTAAAGCCTTTTTCGTTATGGTAAGTTCCATCTTCCATCCAACCTGAAGCAAGAGCTCCAGTTTGTAAGAAGTTATAAGTCGTTCCTTGAATCTCCGCTTTACCGGTTAAGGCTTTTCCAGAGTTATCAAAGAAAAATGTTTGGTTGTCTACATTTTGCCAACCAAGTTGCATCACACCATGTGTATCGAAAAAGTATTTTTCATCATCGATAACGGTTAGACCTTTGGCTCTTTTATGGTTGTCTAGGACATAGTAGCTGCTTTCTCCTTCAGTGTGCCAACCGGGTTGTACCTCGTAAGCATGAATGGTAGAAAGAATAGGGCCACTCGCGCATAAGCAAAGAGCAACTGCAAGCAGCTTACTGTGTTTCTCAACAAAATTCATAATCGTCCTCCCGTCTCCTCTTTTCGAACACCAATAAATTAGCATGGATTCGCTCGAGTAGCAAAATTCTCTAATCAAGATGTTTCGAATTTCTTAAGATTTTCCAAACAATTTTTCAATTTTCGTCCTTTATATAAAGGAGATGAATGGGAATATGTGAGTTTATGGGAATGAATCTTAAATTTTGGTAAACGAAAAGTGTCTTTATGCTTTACTTATGCCATTTTAAGCTTCTTTTTATAAAAAAAATATTCTCTGCTCCTCCACATTCTCCAAGTCGTATATCTTTACAAATTCGTTTTTTTGTATAAAGCCCTTCCTTTTGAAGACGCTTTTTTTGTTATTTCGTTATTTTGGATTTCTTAAGGATTTAAGGACCAAAGAAAAAGGATTTACCTACAAAGGAGTCCTTATTGAGCCTTTTCCCATTTCTTTTGACATTGTCTTTGGCCTTCAAGCATTTTCTCACATCAATCGCCCATTTTATAAAATAAAACTCTCAATATTTAATAATTTTTTAATCTTTCTCTCGAATTAAAGAAAAAGATTAAAAAATGACAAGTAGAAATGCGGTTTCAGACTAAACTGCTCTTAAAACTCAAGGTCTATTCTCTAAATTTAAGAAATGAAATAAAAAAGCTAGCCTTTGAAAGAGGTAGC